>NZ_JBFBBY010000043.1:0-56777 GCF_040682875.1 Amycolatopsis sp. NPDC051071
CTCAGCCGAGGGAAGGGGTCCTTCACGCGGCTCAGCCGAAGAAACTCGACCTTCACACCTTCCCCAAGTACGTGAAGGACCCCTTCCTTGCGCCTAGGTACAGGAAGGGGGCCTTCATGTACTTCACGCGAGCAACACCACAGGTGACGCGCAAGTGCTCAAGAGCGGATTCGCTCTAACGCCCCACAACACTCACGCGACCCTGCCCGCTCGGTACCGGCGCCCCGTTGCTCGCCTCAAGTACAGGAAGGCCCCTTCCTTGCGCCTAGGTACAGGAAGGGGGCCTTCATGTACTTGAGAACGCTTGGCCCTAACGACCCAAATCACTCACGACAGCCCTAACCGGCTCCGGCCCGCCTTCCGGCGCCCCCGACGTCGAAGCGGGAGCGGTAGCCGCGGCGAAGACGGCGATCACCCCCAAGGGCACCAGCAACAGTGTCAGCGCGGTACTGATCCCGAACGTCTGCGCCAGCGAGCCGAAGATCGCCGGTCCGGCCAGCACGCCGGCGTTGTGCAGGGTGCTGTAGCGCGCGATCGCCAGGCTGGTGTTGGACTTCGTGCCGTGCCCGACCGCGCTGGAGATGATCGGGATCGCCACGGCGAGACCGACGCCCGCCATCGCGAGCCCGGCGAGGCCGAACCACACGTCCTCCACCATGACGGCGAGCAGGACGCCGGCCGCGGTCATCGCCATACTCCAGCGCACCAGTGCCACCGCGCCGAAGCGCCGGTGCAGCCGGTCTCCGGCGAGCCGGGTCCCGGTCTGCGCCACGATGAACGCGAAGTAGCCCAGTGACGCGATATTCGCCGCCGCCCCGCGTTGCTCGCTCAGGAAAACGCCGCCCCAGCTGGAAACGGCACCCTCGCACAGCGCGACAGCCGCGCCGAGACCGCCGAGGACGATCACCGCGCGAGTCCAGCCGGAGAAGAAGCCGACCTTCGGCGCCTTTTCCTCGGCACGCGCCACCAACGAGGATTCCGTCAGCAGCCAACGACCACTCACCAGGGCGATGACGAAGAGAACGACCGAAACGACCCAGAAGTGCGAGAGCAGCGACCATTCCGCGCGGACAGCCAGCACCGTCCCACCCGAGCCGAGCAGGGCACCGATACCCCATACCGCGTGCAGGCTGTTGAGCACCGGCCTCCGCGCCCGCCGCTCGACCTCGACGCCCTGTGCGTTCATGGAGACGTCGAGCAGGCCCGCGATGACACCCCACGTCAGCATGCCGAGAGCGGCGGTGATCACGCCGGGCATCACCGCCATCAGCGGCAGGAACCACGGCAGGACAACGGAAGTGACGCGGATGACCGCCCGGCTGTCCAGATGGTTCGACAGATGTCCCGCGAGCTGCATGGCCAGCAGGACACCGACGGTCTGCGCGAGCAGCACCATACCGAGTTCGGCGAAGTTCAGCCCGAGTTCGATCCGCAGCTGCGGCACCCGCGCGAACCACGAGCCGAGCATCATCCCGACCATCAGGAAGATGCCCGAGATCGCGATCCGCCGTCGGCGCACGTCCTTCGCCGGATGGATTTCCAGCCCGCTACTCATCGCCCCTCGCCGCACCGGACACGTCGCCGAAACCGGACTCGCCCGTCCAGCTGCCCACTTCCACATGCGCGTTGAACGGGTCCCCTTCGGCGTTGCGCATTGGCGGCCGCCGGTGCGCCAGGTGCAGGAAGACGTCGTCGTATTGCGTGACGTCGCCCGCCGCGGAGATGCGGTAGAGCATGTCCTCGTCCTCGCCGCCCCAGCCCTGGTAGCGTTCGTCGAAGCCGCCGATGCGGGTGAAGATCTCCGGCCGCGTCCACAGGCAGGCCCCCGGGACGTCGCGCAGCAGCAGCCCGCGTGCCCCGGCCAGCGGCGCTTCCGGCGTGTTCTCGCCGCAGCGCCGTTCGATCAGCCAGTCGCTCGAAGGACCGTCCAGTGAGAGCATTTCGGTATGCGGCAGATGCGCGTCGTGGCGCTGGTCGGCGAACCTGGCGTGGTTGCGCTCCAGGAATTCCCGGTCCACCAGGATATCCGCGTCGAGCAGGCAGAGGGTCCTTGCCGCGCCGAGGGTTTCGCGCACACCCACGTTCAGTGTCCAGGACTTGTTGAACAGTCCTTCGCCCTCGATGTGCACGTAGTGGTCGACCAGCGGCTCGACGACGTGCTTCCAGCGCGGCTTCTCGTCGAACTCGACGACGGTCACCCGGTACCGGTCCGACGGGAACGTCTGATCGCGCAACGCGAGCAGGCAGGCGGTCAGGTTCCGGATGCGGCCCGCACCGTCCCGATCGGACAGTGGGACGACGACGAGGATCTCGTCGCCGGTCCCGGACGGCCGCGAACGGATACCGCGAGCGAGGTCCGTCAGCCGGTCGAGCCCGGCGGGTTCCGCTTCCGGTTCGAAGAGACGACCGCGGAAGTAGTTGATGTAGACGTTGTCGTCCGCGGCGTCGGCTTCGTTCCCCAGTTTCCCGGCCAGACTGGGGTTTTCGTCGAGCAGCTCGACGACGCGTTCTTCGAGACGGCGCTCGGCGAACGTGTCGGCCGACTGCGAAACAAGCCGCCGGTACGCCAGATCGCGCCCGATCACGGCTTCGAGCGGATCGACAACGGCACGGTAGAAGCGTTCGCTGTGCATCCAGTAGTCGGCGGCGACATCCGGCACGGCGGGATCGTTGGCCAGGACGACGTACCGGACGATCCGCCCCGCGAGATCCGCGCTGCCCGGTTCGGCCTTCCAATATGCCGACGCCGAAGCGAAAGTCTTGCCACCCGTACGGGTCGGCCGGATCTGCATCGGATTGGTCGCCCGTAACACGCACATCGGGCTGCAGTCACAAGGATGCGGTTGCACTGCTCCTCCGTCCCTCGTTTTCCTTGATTACCCGGATACCGAGCGTGACAGTCGGTAGCTGCGCGAAACGTCTTCTTAATTGCCGACAATCTCGAAGACTTCCGGCTTCGCGGGTACCTTTTCCCGCCGCATGAGTAACCGCATCAACGGTCCCGTGACAGCCGTGGTGACGACGGCGACCAGCACGAGAATGGTGAACCCCAATTGGTTCACGAGCCCGTACTTCAGCCCGATCGTGGCGATGACGAGTTCGGTGACGCCGCGGCAGTTCATCAGCGCGCCGAGCTGGAATGCCTGTCTGCCGGGCAATCCCGCCAGTCTGGCCGCGCCGCCCGCGCCGATGAACTTCGTCAGCTGCGCGACCACCAGCACCCCGAGGAACAACAGCCAGTGCGAAAGATCCGAGCCCAGCAGGCCGATCGACGTGCTCAGCCCGACGAGTGCGAAGAACAACGGCAGCAGCACGACGACGGTGAAGCCCCGCAACTGTTCGCTGATCCTTTCCACCACCGGACTGTCGCGGGGAACGGCGGTGCCGAACAAGAACGCGCCGAGCAACGCGTGCAGTCCGAGCATCTGGGTCAGCACGGCGAAACCGATCGCGCCGACGAGCAGCAGTACGGTCATCACCTTGTCGGATTCGATCCGGGTGACCAGTTTGGCCAGCACCCGCCGCACGACCAGATGGGTGACGACGACCAGCACCACCGCCAGTATCGCGGTGGTCACGATACTTCCGCCGCCGGTCAGGCCGGTGCCCACGAGGATCAGCGTGAGGGTGAGCCAAGCGACGCCGTCTCCGATCGCCGCACTGGTCAGGGAAAGCGCGCCAAGCCCGGTCCGTTCGATTTTGAGGTCGACCAGGATCCTTGCCAGCACGGGCAAAGCGGTGATGGCCAGCGCGAGCGCGAAGAACAGGACGAAACCCGCCTTCGGGGCGCCGTCTCCCGCCAGCACGGACGACGCGGCGAACGCGACCCCGATCCCGGCGGCGAACGGGAGCCCCATTCCACCCAGTACCACCGCGCCGACCAGCGACTTCCGCTCGATGCGGTCGGTACGCAGTTCGCAGCCGAGCAGGAACATGAACACGACCAGGCCCAGTTGCGCGGCCTTGTCCAAACTGGACAGTACTTCGGGCGAGAACAGCCAAGCGCCACCGGCGGGCCAGATCAGGCCCAGCACCGAGGGGCCGAGCAGGAGCCCGCCGACGATCTCGCCGAGCACCGGTGGCTGGCCGAGTCTTCGCAGCACCTCGCCGCAGAAATGGCTGACCAGCAGGATCGCGCCGACGGCGAGCAGGAACCGGGTGATCGGTTCGACGGCCATGGACCCACCTCTCAAAGATGCGCGGAAGGGCGCGAGCGGCCGCGAGAGCCGCCCACGCCCTTCTGCGGGGGATCAGGCCGCTTCGGCCTGATTTGCGACGGCCAGTTCGGCGAGGCTGGTGTAGATGTGGTCGGACACCGCGGCCACGGTGGGCTTGGCCCACAGGATGGTCGGCGGGAGGTCCAGCCCGTACCTCCGCTGCAACCGCACCCGCAGCGCCACCGTCATCACCGAGTCGACACCGAGTTCGACCAGCGGTCGTTTGAGCTCGATGTCACCGGCCTCCAGGTTCAGCTCCGCCGCCACCTGCTCGCGGACGTCACCGGTGACCTTCTCGCGGGCGTCCTCTTCGGACAGATTCGCGAAGTCGACGGTGAAACCGGTGCCCGCGTTGGCTTCCTCGTTCTCGTCGACCACGGTCAGCTCGCGGAACATCGGCAGCTTCCGCTGGTGTGGCGGGGTCGGCAGGACTCGCAGCACCGCCTGGTAGTCCGAGGCGAACCGGTCGCCGAACGCCCACGCCCGGAACGCCTCCGAAGCGGAGACGGCCTCCAGACCACGGGAGTTCGCTTCGAGCATGGTCGTCGCGATGTCCTGCGACAGACCGACACCACGCCACGCCGTCCAGCCGAGGCTGATCGTATCGCCCGCGCCACCCGCATTGCGGTGCGTGGCCAGCGCGTCGAGGAACGAGTTGGCCGCCGCGTAGCTCGCCTGCCCGGAGAGGCGGGCGAACTGGCCGCACGAGGAGAACAGGACGAAGAAGTCGAGCGAGCCCGCCGGGAAGAGCCGGTGCAGTACCAGCGCCCCGCCCACCTTCGGCGCGAACACGTCGCGCAGCCCGTCCTGATCGACCTTGTCCACCAACGCGTCGTTGACCACACCGGCCGCGTGGATGACGCCGGTCACCGGCGGAAGACCCAGCGCACCCGGCGCCAGCGCCGACGCGACCGCGTCCTCGTCGGTGATGTCGAGTGCCAGCACGCCGACCGTGACACCCAGCGCCTCAAGGCCGAGGACACTGTCGATTTGGTGCCGCACGTCCGGGTCGGCCACGGTACCCCAGTCCGCCCGCGGCGGCAGGCCACGACGGCCTGCCAGCAGCAGGCGGCGGGCGCCGCGATCGACCAGCCAGCGGGCGACTTCGAGACCCAGCCCGCCGAGACCGCCGGTGATCAGCACCGTGCCCGAAGGCGAGCAGTGCAGTGGGGTCCCGTCGGTGCTGCGCGTGATCTGGCTCAACCGAGCCGCTTCCGCGCCCTCGCCGGTCAGCGAGATGACGTCCTCGTCACCGGCCGGGCCGCGGAAGACGTCGATCAGCCGCGAACCGAGATCCGGCGCCGTGCGGTACTCGACGTCGACGGTGCCGCCCCACAGTTCCGGATGCTCGCCCGCGATGACGCGGCCGACACCCCACAACGGGCCGTGCGCGACCGAACGCTCGTCGGTGCCCTGGCGGACGCCGCTGGTCACGGCCCAGATCCGCTGGGTGGCGACCTTGCCCTTCGACGTCGCCTGCAGTTCCGCGAGCCGCTGCGAGGTACGGATGAGCGACCACGTGGCACGCTCTGTCGCGTCCTCCAGCCGCTCGCCTTCCACCGCCCGCGAAGGCGCGACGACGACCGCGCCCGGATTCGCGAACAGTTCGGCGGTGAGGTCGAGCGGTTCGCCGTCGATCGCCACCTCGACCGCGGTGGCGGTGACGCCCGCCGCGACGAACTGCTCGACCAGGGGGCCGGTCGTGGCGGGCGGCCCCACCACGACGATCTGGTCGAGGTCCGAAGCCGGCGTGGCTTCCGGCAGTTCGTGCCAGGTGATCTCGTGCACCAGGTCACGCGGCAGGACCGCGGTGCCGAGGTGCTCGACCGCCGCGAACTTCAGGCCGATGACCTCGCAGACGATGTCACCCGCCTCGTTGGCGACCAGTACGTCGACGGTGTCCTCCGGCGACTTCGGCGAACGGACGGCGTGCACGAGGATCCGCGCGGGCGGCAGCCCCTTCCATGCCACCTTCTCGATGCCACGCGACATCCACAGCACGGTGGCGTGGCCGGGAGAGACCACCATCGCGCTGATCGTCAGCGCGGCGTCGATCACATGCGCCCAGCTCGTCGCCAGCTTCGCGGGCGGCGCGACGACGTCCATCAGCGCGAGCTGCTCGACATCGTCGTAGTAGAGCTCGCTCATCTCCCACGGGAACGCGTAGCCCTCGACGCCCATCCGGCCGAACATCTCGTCGGCCTTGGTGAGCGATCCGGTGGGCAGGCGGTCGCGGATCGTGGCGAACTCGATCCGGCCATCCGGCACCCTCGCGCCCGTGTCGATGGAGGCGGTGGTGTGCGTGATCCACTCGTCGTCCTCGGCGCTGGTCTCGTCCGCGACCCGGGTGGCCAGTGCGAGCGACCGGCCCTCCTTGACGATCTGGACGATGCGGGCGGGCTGCACGGCGAGCGGGGTGCGCAGCACGATGTCGGTCAGTGCCGGCGCGACCTCTTCCTCCGCCGCGAGGGCGAAGGTGTTGATGATCGACGCCGCCGGGGTGACCTCGACCCCGACCAGGCCGTGGCTCTGCGGGTATGGACGGCTGTCCATGTCGAGCCGGGTCTGCCAGACCTGCCGCGACGGCGCGCCGGATACGGTCATCCGGCCGCCCAGGAGACTGTGGCTCTCCGGGTCGTGCCCGCTGCCGAGTCCGGTGGCGGCGCCGCGCTCCGGGAAGATCCAGTACGGCCGGTGCTGCCACGCGGCCGCCGGGATGCCCAAGAGGTCACCCGAGGCGAAGTCCCGCGTCCAGTCGATCTCGATGCCCTGTACGTGCAGCTTGGCCAGGTTGTGCAGGAGCGTGCCGACCTCGTCGGTGTTGCGGCGCGACGTGGCGCAGCCCGCGAGGTCGTCGATGCCGAGGCTCTCGGCGGTCTCGATGATGGAATGCGAGACGACCGGGTGCGACGAGATCTCGACGAATACGCGGTGCCCGTCTTCGAAAGCGGCCTCGACGGCTTCGGCGAAGCGGACCGGGTTACGCAGGTTGCCCGCCCAGTACTCCCCGTCGCGCACGACGTCGGAGCGCGGGTCGGTCAGCGCGGTGCTGTAGAGGCTGACCGCCGGTGTCCGCGGGTTGAGCTGACGCGCGGCGGCGGCGACCTCTTCGATCACGGCGTCCACCTGGGTGCTGTGGAACGCGATGTCCGTGTCGACGACACGCATGTCGATTTCCTCTTCACGCCACTGCGTGACGAGCCGCTCGATCGCGGCCTTGTCCCCGGAGACGACCGTGGACGTCGGGCTCGCGGAAATCGCGGCGACGAGGTCGGGCCGGTCACCCAGCTTGGCCTTCACCTCGGCGAAGGACAGGCTCGCGAGCACCATGCCGCCGTCGCCTTCCAGCCGCTGCAACGCGGCCGCGCGGCGGCAGGCGAAGCGGGCGGCTTCGAGCAGGTCGAGCGAACCGGCGGCCACCGACGCGGCGATCTCGCCGACGGAGTGCCCGATGATCGCGCTCGGCCGGACGCCGCGGCTGCGCCACACCTCCGCGAGGCCGGCCTGCATGGCGAAGGTCAGCGCCTGGACGTGCGCCGCGGTCCACGGGCCGCCGTCGAGGATCGCCTCGCGCGGCGTCCAGCCCAGTTCCTCGCGGAAGACGCCTGCCAGCGAGTCGATCGTGGCGGCGAATCCGGGGTGTTCGGCGAGCAGCTGACGGCCCATGCCGGACCACTGCGCACCGTGCCCGGAGAAGACCCACACCGCGCCGTCGCGCTGCTGTCCCGCGCGGGCCAGCAGGATGCCGGACGCGGGTTCGTCGACGGCGAGCGCGCGGAGCCGCTCGGCCAGCTGTTCGGTGGAGGCGGCGATGACCGTGCCACGCTGCGGAAGGTGCGAACGACGCCGCGCGAGGGTGTACCCGATCGAGGAGAGCGAAGCCTCCGGGTTGGCGTCGATCCAGTCCGCGACGGTACCGGCCAGCGCGCGCAGGCCCGCTTCCGACATCGCCGAGATCGGGAAGACCTTGCGCGTGCCGTCGCTGATTTCCTTACCGGACTTGGGTACCGGCCGCGCTGGGCCCTCTTCGAGGACGACGTGGGCGATGGTGCCGCCGACGCCGTAGCTGGAGACACCGGCGCGGCGGGTGTTGTCCCCGGCCGGCCACGGCGTGTTCTCGCCGACCAGCTTCAGACCCGAGGCCGGGTCGGCGATCGCGTCGTTGGGCTCGGTGTGCAGACTCGGCGGGATCTGCTGATTGCGCAGTGCCAGCACGGTCTTGATCACGCCGGTGATCCCGGACCCGCCCTCGACGTGCCCGATGTTCGGCTTCACCGAACCGACCAGGCACGGGTTCCCCGCCGAGCGCACGGAGCCGATCACGGCCGCGAGTGCCTCGACCTCCTCGCCGTCGCCGGTCGGGGTGCCGGTGCCGTGCGCCTCGACGTAGTCCACAGTGGACGGATTGACCCCGGCCCGCTCGTAGACCTCACGCAGCATATGGGCCTGTGCCTCGGCGTTCGGCGCCATCATGCCCTCGGACCGGCCGTCCTGGAAGACGCCGCTGCCGCGGATGACGGCCTGGATCGGGTCACCGTCGCGGATCGCGTCCGAAAGCAGCTTCAGCACGATGACACCGGCGCCCTCGCCGCGGCCGTAGCCGTCGGCGTTCTTGTCGAAGGCCTTGCTGGTGCCGTCCGGCGACATCGCTCCCGCCCCCTGCAGCGCCACGTTCAGCGCCGGGGTGGCCATGATGTTGACGCCCCCGACGAGCGCGATCGACGTCTCGCCACTGCGGAGGCTCTGCCCGGCGATGTGCAGGGCGGTCAACGATCCGGCGCAGGCGGTGTCCACGGCCATACTCGGGCCGCGGACGTCGAGGAAGTAGGAAACGCGGTTCGCGATCCCGTAGAACGTCGTGCCGTTGACGGCGTACGCGCCGGTGAGGGGAATGTCCTCCAGCAGGCGGCGGCCGTAGTCGTTCGAGTTCGCGGCGACGAACACACCGGCGTCGGAGTTACGCAGCGACAGCGGTGGAACACCCGCGTCCGCCAGCGCTTCCCAGGCCAGTTCGAGGATGAACCGCTGCTGCGGGTCGAGGAAGTCCGCCTCACGCGGGGAAATGCCGAAGAAGTCGGCGTCGAACCCCTCGATGTCGTCGAGGAAGGAACCGCGGATCGTGGTCCCCCTGAGGATCGCGGTCGCCTGAGGACTGCTCGCCGCGTACGCCTTCCATCGCTTTTCGGGCATGTCACCGACGGTGCTCTTACCATCGGTGAGGAACTCCCAGAACTTCTCCGGGGAGTCGAGGTCTGGAGCGAACCTGCAACTCATGCCGATGATCGCAATGGCTTCATCGGGCGCTTTGTACTCGCTCAAGTCCTCGCTCCTCGAAGTAAAGGTCGCCTGAGGCGAAGACGACACAAAATTCCGGCGTGTCGTTGTACGGACAGCGTCTGCCCCGGCGCCTCGCTCCGGCATCTCCTCGACTGCCCGCGCGGGATCCTCTAGCGATCCCCGAGTGCGAGCGCAAGGTTCGAGACGCCCGCACGCGGGCGAGGTCCCTAGTGTCCGGACGGGACCGAGTGCGGAGGAGGGCGAACCATGCCGGCATCAGCGGGGCGGTCGACCGGGACGGGAGTCGTGCCGTGGCCGAGACGGGACGCGGACCGCTACTTCGCCGAGGGTTATTGGGAAGGCCGGTCGCTGGGGACTCACCTGGCCGAGACGGCACGCAAGTATCCGGACGAGGTCTGCCTCGTCGACGGCGACGTACGGCTGACGTTCCGTGAACTGCTGGCGAAGGCCGACGGCGCGGCCATCCGGATGAGCGCACTCGGGGTCGGCGGCGACGACCGGGTCGTCATCCAGCTGCCGAACTGCTGGGAATTCGTCGTCACCACGGTCGCCTGCCTGCGGCTCGGCGCCGTTCCGGTGTGGACGATGCCGCAGTTCCGCGAGCACGAGATCGGCGGCATCCTGACGAACGCCGAGGCGAGCGCGATCGTCGTCCCGGACGTCCACAAAGGATTCGACCATCAGGCGCTCGCCCGTGAAATGCTGCCCGACGGGCTCGTGTTCGTGGCGGGCGAGGACGTCGCGCCGGGTAACATCGACCTCCGCGCGCAGTTCGTCGCGGACGAGCCCATCGAGGTCTCGCAGGCACTCGACGCCGCCGCACCGAACGGCGACGCCGTCGCGACGTTCCTGCTTTCGGGTGGGACGACCGGGCTGCCGAAGCTGATCCCGCGCAGTGGCAACGACTTGAGCTACATGATCAAGACGGCGTCGGAGATCTGCCGGTTCGGGCCGGACACGTCGTATCTCGTGGTGCTGCCGCTGGGACACGGGTTCGCCAACACCGGGCCGGGTATCCTCGGCGCGCTGCTGTCCGGCGGACGGGTCGTCATCGCGCCGTCTCCGGCTCCCCAGCAGGCGTTGCCGCTGATCGAGCGGGAGCGGATCACCGCGACGTCGGCGGTGCCGGCGATCCTGCATCGCTGGATCGAGTACCTGGACACCGATCCCGGCCTTGATCTGTCCACTTTGGAGATGATCCAGATCGGCGCGGCCAAGCTCGATCCTGCGTTGGCGGCTCAGGTTCGACCGAAGCTCGGGTGCACGCTCCAGCAGGTTTTCGGGATGGGTGAAGGACTTCTGTGCCTGACCCGGCTCGACGACCCGGACGAGCTGATCCTGCACACCCAGGGCAAGCCGATCTCGCCGCACGACGAGATCCGCCTTGTCGACGAAGACGGCACGCAGGTGCCGCCGGGTGAGCCGGGAATCCTGCTGGTCCGCGGGCCGTACACGACTCGCGGCTACTACCGCTCACCGGAGGAGAACGCGCGGTCGTTCGTCGACGGCTGGTACAACACCGGCGACATCGTCCGGATGACACCCGAGGGCTATCTGGTGGTTTCCGGCCGGGAGAAGGACGTCATCAATCGCGGCGGGGAGAAGATCAACGCCGAGGAGATCGAGACGTTCGCCTCGGAAGTGTCCGGGGTGAAGCACGCGGCCGCGGTCGCGATGCCGGACGCGGAACTCGGCGAGGTCGTCTGTCTCTACGTGGTCGCCACGAAACCTGTGACACTGCGGGATGTCCACGCGCTGATGCTGGCCGCCGGGGCGGCCCGGTTCAAGCTGCCGGAGCACCTGGTCGTCGTGGACGCGCTGCCCGCCACGGGTATCGGCAAGGTGGACAAGACGGCACTGCGGGCCGACATCGCCTCGCGCCTGGCAGCCTAAGCCTAAGCCTTGACCAATTCCACAATGGACATATACGATTTGTGGCTCACCTTGTGCGTCCCACGCACCTTGAGCCCGGCCCGGCGCGCCAGCTCCGCCAGTTCGGAGAGACCGCGTTCCTTGCCACCGTTGTAGACCAGCATGCGCAGGTCCATCCCGGTGTTCGGGGTCTCGCCGTCGGAACCGATCGCCTCGACGAGCAGCACGACGCCGTCATCCCCGGCCGCTTCCGCGCATCGCTTCAGAATGTCGACGGACGGCTCGTCGTCCCAGTCGTGGATGATCGCCGACAACACATACGCGTCCGCGCCGGCGGGCAGCGGATCGAAGAAGCTCCCCGGCACGACGTCGACCCGTTCGCCGAGGCCGCTGTCCGCGAACCGCTCACGAGCGTTCGCGGCGGGTCCCGGCAGGTCCACCAGCGTCCCGTGCAGTCCGGAATGCTTGGTCAGCAACGCTTCCAGCAGCGCGCCGCTGCCACCCGCGACATCGACCACGTGGCCGAGGCTCGACCACTCGTAGGCGTCGACGATGCCCGAGTTGTCCAGCGCGATGTGGTGCCCCATCAGCGCGTCGAACGACGCCGAGAGTTCCGCGTCCCCGCTGAGGTCGTCCCAGAACGGGACGCCGTGACGCACCGAATAGGACTCTTCGCCGGTCTGGACGGCGTGCGCGAGGTCGACGAAACTCAGGTCGCCCTTGCCGATGGCGCCGTTCATGTCCAGCCACTTCCGCTTGCCGCGCGGGTGACCGTCCCGGAGTTGCCCGCCGATCTCGGTCACCGCGTAGGCACCCGCGTCGTCCCTGGTGAACAGGCCGACGGTGACCAGGTGCCGCAGCAGGCGGTCCAGCGCCCCCGCGTGCGTGCCGGTGACCGCGGCGAGTTCGGCCGGAGTCCGTGCCCCACCGGCGATGTGGTCGGCGATCCGCAAGGTGGCCGCCACCCGTACCGCCATCGGTGTCGCCAGATCCGCCAACGCCCTCAGCCCGACGCGCCCCGCTTCGTCGACCGGCATTTGTGCTCCTTTCGCCCTTCGGTCAGGCTAGGGCGAGAGGGACGGCGAGGCTTATCCACGACTGCCCGCAATCGGGGAGAGGCTGTCCGCCGTCCGCGGCCGATACCGTCGGTTACCGAGGAGAAGGCAGTTCCCCGGACCGGAGGTCGCATCCCGTGGCACACCACGAGTTCGGACCCCGGCTGGCGATCCCCGGACGCGGAGCCGTGGCACTGCCCGAACTCGCCGGAACGCTCAGCGTCCGCGAACGTGACCTCGCGGACGCTGAGCGGGACTTCGGCGGGCACGTCCACCGCCGCCCGCTCGCCGTCGCCTTCCCGGCCACCGCCGTCGACGTGGCGGCACTCGTCCGCTTCGGGCGGACACACGGCATCCCGGTCGTCCCCCGCGGTGCCGGGCATTCCGTCGACGGCCAAGCACTGGTCAGCGACGGAATCGCCATCGACATGTCGACACTCAAGGAAGTTCGGCCGGTCGACCAGGACCGGATCAGCGTGGACGCCGGCGCCCGCTGGCGCGCGGTCGTCGACACGAGCCTCCGCGATGGCACCGTCCCGCCGGTACTCCCGGACTACCTGGAACTTTCCGTCGGCGGATTGCTGTCCACGGGTGGTTTCGGCGGCGCGAGCCACCGATACGGCTCGCAAGCCGACAACGTCCACGACCTCGACGTCGTCACCCCCGACGGCGAACTGGTGACCTGCTCGCCCACCACCAACCCGGAGCTGTTCGACGCCGTGCGCGGGACGCAGGGGCGGCACGGGATCATCACACGCGCCACCGTCGCGCTGACCCGCGCGCCTTCGACGGTGTGGTGGCATCGCCTGACCTACCACGATCTCGGCGCGTATCTCGGTGACCAGCGGCGGCTGGTGGACGAACTCCGCTTCGACCACGTCGACGGCCAAGCGCGGTTCGTGGACGGCCACTGGCGTTTCATCCTGGAGGCGGTCTCCACGCGGTCACCGCCGATCGATGATCTCGCCTGCGATTCCGCCGAGATCATCGAGGCGGCCTACCGCGAGTTCGCCGACCGGATCCTCCCGATCGAGGCGCGGTCGCGGTCGACCGGTTCGTGGTACCACCCGCATCCACGCGCCAACGTGCTGCTGCCGGGAAAGCACGCGGAAACCGTTCTGACGGAAGCGTTCGCCGAACTCACGCCCGAACTGCTCGGCACCGGCGGCAGTGTCTTGCTGTATCTCTTCCCGACCGCGCGGGTGCAGGCCCCCAACGTCCCGAAGGCACGGGATCCCTACACCGTGCTGTTCGGCGTCCAGCGGACCTCGCCACCCGGAGATTTCGTGGCGCTGCAACGCATGCGGGAGGCCAACGCCGCCTTGCACGCGACCGCGCGGCGACTCGGTGGGGCGAGCTACGCCTACCCCCTGGACGCTACGGACGCCCAAGCCGCCTGAATCGCGGCGACACTGCGATCGACGTCGGCTTCGGTCGTGTTCCAGCCGGACACGGAGATCCGCATCAGGCGCCGGCCGTGCCAGGTGGTCGCGCCCATCCAGCATTCGCCGGAGCGCTGCACGGCTTCGACGACGCGGTCCGTGTCCTCACCGAAGCCGACGAGAACCTGGTTCAGCACGACGTCGTTCACGACCGTGATGCCTTCCACGGCACTGAGCTGCTCGGCGAACCGCCGGGCGAGCACGCGGCAGCGTTCGATCAGCTCCGCGATCCCGGTGCGGCCCAGCTCGCTGAGCGCCGCCCACGTCGCGAACCCCCGCGCCCGTCTGGACGACTCGGGGACGAAGTCGCTCGGAGCTCTCACTCCGCCATCCCCATGACCGGTCAGGTACGCGGCCGTGAAGGACATCGCGGCCGCGTGCGCCTCCGGATGCGCGCAGAAGGCGTACCCGCAGTCGTAAGGCACGTTGAGCCATTTGTGCCCGTCGGCCGCCCACGAATCCGCCCGTTCCACCCCCGCAACCAGAGGACTACTTGCGGGGTTGGCGGCGGCCCAGAGGCCGAACGCGCCGTCGACGTGGACCCAGGCGTCATGCTCGTGGGCGATGCGGATCGCGGCTTCGAAGTCGTCGAAAGCACCACTGTTCACGTTCCCGGCCTGAAGGCAAACGATGGCGGAGCCGTCCAGCACGCGTTCGAGGTCGGCGACGTCGATCGCGCCCTGAGCGTCGGCACGAACGGGCGTGACGGCGTCGGTGCCCAACCCGAGAAGTCGCAGGGACCGGTCGATCGTCGCGTGGCGTTCCTCGCTCGCGATCACTTTCAGCGGCGGCGCCCCGTTCAGGCCGCGGCGCTCGACGTCCCAACCGGCCCGCGCGAGCACGTGGTGACGGGCGGCGGCCAGGCCGACCGTGTTCGCGCCCTGCCCACCGGTCACGAACCCGAACGACGCGCTGGACGGCAGCCCCAGTACGTCTTTCAGCCACCCGCCCGCGACGTCCTCGACGGTCGCGGCGGCAGGCGAAGTGGCGTGGTTGAAGGCACTCTGATCCCAGCCTGTCGCCAAGATGTCGGCCGCGGTCGCCGCGTCGAGCGCTCCGCCGGTCACGAACCCGAAGTACCTCGGCCCGGTGGTCGCCACCAGCGCGGGCTCGACGGCATCGGCCAGCTTGGTGACGACGTCGGCCGCCGGAGTGGGCTTCTCGGGCAACTCGCCGAGTGCTTCGCGGATGTCGGTGTCGTGCGGGAAGACCGGGCTTTCGGACACACGCTCGCGGTAGTCGGCCACACGGGTGGCGGCGTCGGCCAGGAGATCTCGCAGCTCACTCACCCGTTGGCCTTCTTTCGATCGTCGCGAACCAGGCCGGTGCGCCGTTCTCGTCGTGGAACCTAGTCCGTACGCGCTCCTTCTCGATAGCGGTTATCCGCCACCCCGCCTGGAACGCCGTCGTGAGGTCTTCGCGGCTCACGGGGTGCGGGCCGGGTTCTCGCCTTCGTCGCCGAAGCACAGGACGTACAGCGTCCCCTTGGTGACCGCCTTGAGGCTTTCGGCGTACTCCAGCCGCTCAGAGGCGTCGAAAGTATGGAAAAGCCCGGAGTCGAGCACCGTGTCGAACTGCCGCCCGAGCCGCTCCAGATGGAGTGCGTCCGCTGTGGCGAACTCGGCTTCGAGGCCGCTTCGCCGGGACTTCTCCCGTGCGCTCTTCAGCGCCGTCTCGGCGACATCGACACCCAGCACCTCGAACCCAGCCCGGCGAGGTGAAGGGCGTTCTCACCGGCCCCGCAGCCCGCGTCGAGCACCGTCCCGGTGAACCTCGGCGCGGCCCGCGCGATCGCCGGCTGCGGCCCGCCGAAATCCCAGGGCACGGGCCCTTCGTGATACGACGCGTCCCAGTGCAAACCGGTCATACGCTCGTGGCTCGTCGGGTTCCTGCCGCCGAACGGGTCCTCTGCCATCGTTTCATCGTGGCAGGCGACCGGGCGGGAAGGTAGGTTTCGCCCATGGCATGCCGGATCACCGAACTCGTGCTCGATTGCCGAGATCCCGAGGCACTGGCGCGGTTCTGGTGCGAGATCCTGGACTACACGGTGCTCGACCGCGAAGACGACGACATCGAGATCGGGCCGCGCGAAGGATCCGGCGGCCCGCAGCCGACGCTCATCCTCAGCCGCACCGACCAGCCGAAGAGCGGGAAACTCCCGCTTCACCTCGACGTCAACGCCACCGACCGCGACCAGGACGCCGAACTCGAACGGCTGCTGGCCGCCGGTGCCGTGTTCGCCGACGTCGGCCAGAGCGGCGAAGAGACCTGGCACGTCCTGGCCGACCCCGAAGGCAACGAGTTCTGCCTGCTCAGTGCCCGCGTCGAGCCGGTGTGACCTGCTCGCTGCCCGCTAGCCGTCTTCACCGAGAACGACAGCCAGCTGATCCGAGTCCACACCAACAGGATTCGTCGCGAACGCCGCATACCAAGACGGTTCACTCTCACCGTCAACGCTGACACTCCACCGGTACTTTCTGTCACCTTCAAGGGGCAGTGGACCGGTCTGAAGCACGATCGGCGCAATTATCGGCCCGTCAGCAACTCCATCGGGCTTGCGATCGATGGATACGGTGAAGCCGCCTGCCGGAACCCCGAACCGCGACAGATCCACCCTCTCTCCCCGCTCGTCAACAAGGACGATCGTCGCATCATGTGAGCGATTCACCTCTGGAGCGTCGCCAAGCTCCAAGAGAACTACGACAGCCATCGGCCCTGTCGGCGAGGTAGTACGTGTCCAACCCAAGCCCAGCACATGTATCTTGCCGCCGGCGTCGACCTGAGCGGCGTCCCCAAGGAGAACGTTGACCTTCACCGCACCGCCACCTCGAAGGGAGGGGCGATGTAGTGCCTTGGCACAAAAGCTTGCGCAGGGCGTGCCGTGACATGACCTGGAGAACTACGCTCACCCGGTATCACTATCGACACTCGGACCTCAGCGCCGATCGCTTCCGCGTAGCGGAGGACCGTAGAGATTTTCGGGTCGCCTCCGGCGCGCTCGAAGTTGGACACAGAGGACTGTGTCGTGTCCATCTTGCCCGCAACGTCCTTTTGCGTCAGCTTGAGCTTGTCGCGCAGGTGAACCAGTGTCTCGATCAGGCGAGCAATGAAGACCCCATGCTTCCTGCCTGCCATGACCTTCGGATCGTCCGCGTCGTAGCCGAGTACATCAAGCAGTTCATTTGGCATGTCAGCGCTCCCTCCCTGCACCCAGTATCGCCTGTAGACGATATCTACGCCAGTTCCGATCGAGTTACGGAGACGCACGCCGTCTGTTACCGACGCCACTCCCGCAACCGCTGAACGGCCAGCTCCACGGCCTGACGATCGTTCTGCTTCTTCTTGCTGATGAAGTGCAGTGCCAACAGCACGAGACCGTCGTCAACCTCGGCGTACATCAGGCGAAACGTTCGTTTGTGCCCGTCAAAGAGGATTTCCGACACACCCTCGCGGAGCGGCTTGAAGTCGACCTTTGGCCGAGCCGATCCCGCAGCAACCCGATCCATCATCTCCTGCACACGACCGGCTTCCCACTTGGTGAGTCCGGCCTTACGGATGTCCTTCCGGACAGGATCACCACCGCCGGGCGCGGTGTAAAAATCCCACCTGCGCTCCAAGCCGCCTCCCCTCATATGTGCCAAGGCCGGTTACAGCACAGGCTGCACCTGAACCAAATCCGTTACTGACCGGACACGCTGAAGGACCCCCAAAGGTCGACTACTGCCGCAGAACTTGCCTCTGCGGAATGAACCCCGACCCCCTCGGAACAGGTACGGAAGCAGTGGGTGTGACCAGGCCGTCGTGTGAGCTTGGGAAACCTTGTTTGACCTGCTCCGGAATGCGCCGGTACCGTATTGCGTTAGCACTCTTGTCGGCTGAGTGCCAGTGCGCGAAGGAGCAGCAGTGCCCACCTACCAATACGCCTGCAAGGAATGCGACCACGGTTTCGAGGCCGTGCAGTCGTTCTCCGACGCGAGCTTGACCGTGTGCCCGCAGTGCTCAGGGCCGCTTCGCAAGGTCTTCAGCTCGGTCGGCGTGGTCTTCAAGGGCAGCGGTTTCTACCGCAACGACTCGCGTGACTCGAAGGCCAACACGACCTCGGGCACCCCGGCCAAGAGCGAGGGCAAGACCGAGACCAAGTCGGAGTCGAAGTCCGAGACCAAGTCGGAGACGAAGAGCACGCCATCCTCCTCCTCGGGTACGACGAAAACGGCCGCCGCCGCTTCCTGACGTCCCGAGTTGTCCACAAGCCCCCGGTTATCCACAGCCGGGGGTTTTCGTTCTTTCCCGGCACCGGCACCGCCCCTAACGTCGATGGCATCAGCACCGATCGACGAGGGGGAATCCCGTGCTTCACGACTTACCCGTCCTGCGAAGACTCCGGGGCAGGCCGTCCCGGCTGTTGCGCCGCTGGCTCGCCCTGTCCCTGCTGCTCGGCGGCCTGCTCACCCTGTTCCTGCCCGCGTCCGCCCGCGGCACGCCCGGCACCGCGACCGTCGTCTCCGCCCGCGACCTCCCGGCCAGGACGCTGCTCCGCGCCGGAGACCTCAAGGTCGTCGGCCTCCCGGACGACGTCCGTCCACAGGGCGCCACCACCCAGCCCGCCTCGGCCGAGGGCCGGTTGCTCGTCGGGGCGGCCCGCGCGGGTGAGCCGCTGACCGACGTCCGCCTGTCAGGAGCTGCCATCCCCGGAACGGGTGATCCCGAAAGTTCGACTGTGCCGGTGAGGCTCGCCGACGCCGGGGTCACGGAGCTTCTGCGGCCGGGTCAGCGGGTCGACGTCGTCGCGGGTGCCGAAGCGGGGCGGGAGGCGTCCGTGCTGGCCAGCGCGGCCGTCGTGGCGGCTGTCGGCGCACCGGACTCCGCCGGGACACGTGACCTCAAAACCGGGAGCAAGGGACCTTTGCTACTGCTTTCGCTGCCGTCCGCGATCGCGACACGGGTCGCCGCCACTTCGCTGGAACGGTCCCTAACGGTTACCCTCCGCTAGCTCGCGCCTGCGCCGGCGGGCGCCTGCGTCCCCGGCCGAAGCTACGAAAAGGGACGGTCGGCGAACCGTCCGGGTGAAGAGGAGAGCGTCTTGCTCAAGGGTTTCAAGGACTTCCTGATGCGCGGGAACGTCGTCGACCTCGCGGTCGCGGTGGTCATCGGCGCGGCGTTCACATCCATCGTCACGGCCTTCACGACCGGTCTGATCAAGCCACTGATCAACGCCATCGGCGGCTCGGACGCCGCCAAGGGGCTGGGGTTCAACATCCTCAGCGCGAACGACGCCACGTTCCTCGACTTCGGGGGCGTGATCAACGCGGCGATCAACTTCGTGCTGGTCGCCGGGGTCGTCTACTTCGCGATCGTGCTGCCGGTCAAGCACGTCCAGGAGCGGCGCAAGCGCGGCGAGGAGGCAGGCCCGGCGGAGCCGACCGACGTCGAACTGCTCACCGAGATCCGCGACCTGCTGCGCACGCGGCAGAACCGCCAGGGCTGAGCCTGCTCACCGGTCGTGGTGAGGCGGCCGGTTCTCCAGGTACCACGAGTCGGGGTCCGGGGTGCGCTGCCCCGGCTCCCGCTCGTCGGAGGTCGTGTCCGGCAGGACGTCGCCGAAGATCTCGTCGACCCGGCGCCGGGTCGCTTCGGTGGGGCGCTTGTCCTGGTCTTCCGGCAAGGTTCAGGCCTCTTCGAGCCCGGAAAGCTCGTCGATCACGTACGGCACGAGTGACGAGAGCGTCGCCATGCCGTCGCGGACGGCCGCGCGCGAGCCCGCGAGGTTGACCACCAGCGTGCTGCCGGAGACGCCGACGAGCCCGCGGGAGATCCCCGCGTCCACCGCGCCGGCGGCAAGGCCGGACGCGCGCAGTGCCTCGCCGATGCCCGGGATCGGGCGGTCGAGCACACCGGCCGTGGCGTCGGGGGTGCGGTCGCGCGGGGAGACCCCGGTGCCGCCGACGGTGATCACGAGGTCGGCACCGCCGATCACCGCGGTGTTGAGCGCGTTGCGGATCGCGGCCGTCTCGGCCTCGACCACGACGACCCCGTCGACGATGAAGCCCGCCTCTTCGAGCAGCTCCGTGACCAGCGGTCCCGTGTTGTCCTCGTGTTCGCCGTGGGCGACACGGTCGTCCACGATGACCACCAGTGCGCGGCCCAGCCGTTGTGCGCTCCGTTCCATACGCACACCGTATCCGGTTTCGGCTGATCTTCGCTCCCGCGGTGTCGCGGGCCACCAGTTGTGACGATTCCCTGACGTGACCGGCGGATCCGGGGCCGTCCGCGGAGATCGCCCTTAGCGTCGGGAAGGTGCGAACACTGGTAACCGGCGGGGCCGGGTTCATCGGCTCCCACATCGCCGATCTGCTGTCCGACGACAACGCCGGCCACGAGGACGTGGTGGTCCTCGACAACCTGCTGCCCACCGCGCATGGCTCGTCGCGGCCACCCGGCTACACGAGCCGCCATCGGTTCCTGCGCGGCGACGTCGCCGACACCGAACTGGTCGCCGAACTGCTGGACGGCGTCGACGCGGTCTGTCACCAGGCGGCCGTCGTCGGGCACGGGATCGACCCGTCCGACGCGCCGTCGTACGCGCTGAACAACGACTACGGCACCGCCGTCCTGCTCGCCGCGATGCACAAGGCACGCGTCCGGAAACTGGTGCTCGCCTCGTCGATGGTCGTCTACGGCGATGGCCGGTACGCCTGCCCGGCCCACGGGATCGTCCCGCCGTCGCCGCGGAAACAGTCCGATGTGGACGCCGGCCGCTACGAGCCGGAGTGCGGTGCCTGCGGTGCCGAACTCGGCTGGCGGCTCGTCCCCGAAGACGCGCCGCTACAGCCGCGAAGCACGTACGCCGCCACCAAGCTCGCGCAGGAACACCTCGCGGCCGCGTGGGCCCGGCAGACCGGCGGGACCGTCTGGGCGATGCGGTACCACAACGTCTACGGCCCCCGGATGCCGCAGAACACGCCGTACGCGGGCGTCGCGTCGCTGTTCCGCTCGTCCCTGCTGCGCGGCGAAGCGCCGACGGTGCTGGAGGACGGCAGGCAGCAGCGCGACTTCGTCCACGTCCACGACGTCGCGAGGGCGAACGTCCTGGCATTGCACGCCGACGGCCCCGAAGGCGACCTCACGCCGGTGAACATCTGTTCCGGGCAGCCGCATACTGTCGGCGAACTGGCCGAGGAGCTCGCGAAGGCCTGCGACGGACCGGCCCCGAAGGTCATCGGTGGCGCGAGGCCCGCCGACGTCCGGCACGTCGTCGCCGACCCCGCCCGCGCCGAACGGCTGCTCGGCTTCACCTCGCGGACCGGGTTCGCGGAAGGCATCGCCGGTTTCGCCACCGCTGAACTGCGGGAACCGGTCGGTCACTGAAACCGGGAACAGACCGCGCCCCCGGCCGGTTGTCGTTCCCGGCAACGGAAACGACTTTTGGGGGTTCGGGTGGGCATCACCGTCGGAGACATCGAGATCGAAGCGCTCGGGGACGGCCTGATCAGGCTGCCGCTCGCGTTCTTCCCCGGTCTCGACCCCGAGGCCCACCCGGACGTCCTCGACGTGGACGGCACCGTGCACGTCCCGACCGGCGCTTACCTGATCCGCGGCAACGGCCGCACGATCCTCGTCGACACCGGGCTCGGCCCGCGCGAGTTCGCCTTCCCCAAAGGGATGACGCCCGCCAAGGGCGACCCCACCCCGCCGATGGGCGCCGGCGGCGACCTCGCGGCCGCGCTGGACAAGGCAGGCTGCCCGGTCGGCGAGATCGACACCGTCTTCCTCACCCACTTGCACAACGACCACACCGGCTGGATCGCCCCCGAAGGCGAGCTGACCTTCCCCGACGCTCGGGTCGTCTTCGGGCAACTCGACTGGGAAGCCCTGATCGAGCCCGCCGGGACGGGCGAATGGGGCCGTGTCGGCATGGAGACCGCCCGCGGCGCCGGTCTGACCGAGGCGATCAGCGGCGACGACGTCCCGATCGCGCCCGGGATCGTGGCGCGGCACGCCCCCGGCCACACGCCGGGCCACTACGTCCTCGACATCACCGCGGACGACGAGCGCCTGCTGTTGCTCGGCGACGTCCTGCACACACCCGCGCAGCTGACGGACACGCGGGTCAGCTTCCTCAGCGATTTCGACCCGGACCTCGCGCTCCGCACCCGGCAACGCTTTCTGGCGGAAGCGGAAGAGACCGGCGCGATCATCGCGCCGGCCCACTTCCCGGACATGGGGTTCCTGCAGCTCTGAGCTACTTCCCGCAGAGCACCTTGTCGGTGAGCATCCCGTCCGCCTTGTAGTACGCCTGCCCCATGTCCGCGGCGGAGTCCCCGTAGGTCATGGACAGCTCGTAGGTCCTGCTGCCGTCGGGTGTGCCGGCCATCAGCGTCCCGTAGCCGTGGAAGCCGCCCATGCCCTTGAGGACGGTTCCGCAGCTCGCTTCCTGGACGTACAACCCGAGGCCGTAGCCGCCCTTCGGGTGCGGCTTGCGCATCTCGGCCAGCAGCGGGGCGGGCAAGAGCTTTCCGCCCAGCAGTGCGGAGAAGAACGTGTCGAGGTCCTTGGTGGTCGAGATCAGGTCACCGGCGCTGGACGCCCAGGAGGGGTTCTGCCGGGTGATGTCGACCGTCTTCCACTGCCCGGGCTTCTCCTCGTACCGGTAGTAGCCGTGGGCGTGCGGTCCCGAGATGCCCGGTCGTGTGTCCGGCGCCTCGGTGTCCCGCAGTTTGAGCGGCTCCAGGATCCGCCGCTGGATCTCGTCGCCGTAGGAGCGTCCGGTGACCTTCTTGATCAGCAGCCCGGCCAGCACGTAGTTAAGGTTCGTGTAGGTCCAGTCCGTTCCCGGCGCGAACAGCGGCGGCAGGGCGAGGCCGAACCGCACCAGCTCCTCCGGCCGGTAGGTGTGGAACCGGTTGTCCAGAAATTCCTGACCGCCCAACGGGATCGAGGCGGTGTAGTCGGCGATTCCGCTGGTGTGCTGCAACAGCATCCGCACGGTGATCCGCCGGTCGAGGCCGAACTCGGGCAGGTAGCCCGCCACCGGCGCGTCCAGGCCCACCTTGCCCTCGCCGACCAGTTGCAGTACGACGGTGGACACGAAGGCCTTGGTGTTGCTGCCGATCCGGAACCGCCCATTGGTCGGCGGCTTGGCGGACGAGCCCAGCTCGCGCACCCCGGCGCTGCCGGTCCAGTCACCCCGCGCGTCGTGCACCCGCAGCTGTGCTCCGGCGAAACCGAAGGCGGCGATCTCCTGGACCATCGCCCGCAGGTCCGGGCGTTCGCGGCCACTGTCCGCGGCCGCCACGCCGGGGATGACCCCGGCCAGCAGCGCGGTCGCCACCGCGGTGATCCCCGCCCGCCGGAAGAATCGTTTGGCTGTGTTCGCTGAGGTCGTCATGGCGGCAACGATCGCCGTCCGCGCTGACACCGCGGTGACACGCCGCTGACACGGGTCAGGGCGTCGCGAGCGGCAGGCGGACCTCGAACCGGCAGCCGGGGCCGTGGTTGCGGACGCCGATCCGGCCGCGATGGGCCTCGACGAGTCCTTTCGCGATCGCCAGGCCGAGCCCGCCGCCGCTCGCCAGCCCACCGCGCTCGGGTGTCCGCGCCCTGGTCCCGCGGAACGCGACGTCGAAGACGCGCCCGATCTCGTCGTCGGGGATCCCGCCGCAGCCGTCTTCGACCGCGAACAGCGCCTCGCCGCCGTCGATCCCGATCTGGACCGCGACCGTGCCGTCCGGCGGGGTGTGCCGGACGGCGTTGGACACCAGGTTCCGCACGATCCGCGCCAGTTCGGGGTCGCTGCCGGAGACGACCGGCCAGACGTCGGCGTGCTCGACCATCCGCACGCGTTTCTGCTCGGCGAGTGGTGCCTGCGCGGCGACGGCGTCACTCACGACGTCGCGCAGTGGCACGGAGGCCATGGTCAGGTCCAGCGCGCCGGCGGTGATCCGCGACAGTTCGAAGAGGTCGCCGACCATGCCGGAAAGCCGCGTGGTCTCGCCACTGATCCGCCGGGCGTAGTCGGTGACCTCGATCGGTTCGGCGACGACGCCGTCCGCGACAGCCTCCGCCATCGCCTGGATCCCGGCCAGCGGGCTCCGCAGGTCGTGGCTGATCCACGCGACCAGTTCGCGCCGCGACGCCTCGGCCGCGCGCTCCCGTTCCCGCGCTTCCCGCTCCCAGACACTGCGGCGTGCGATCGCGCGGCCGAGCGCGAGCGCGGGTGGCACGGTCACCAGCGCGACCAGCAGGCAGACCAGTGTCATCGTGGTCAGCGCGGGGGTGAACATGAACCCGCTGATCCCGAGCACCGCGGTCAGCGTCGCGAGTACCGGGATCAGCACCAGGATCGTCATCGTGCTGGCCAGCGAACCGCGTCTGAGCAGGTACAACGCCAGGACGCCGAGCAGCACCACCGGCAGTGCGAACAGCAGCGCGAACGGCAGGATGTGCCAGGCGTGCGCCAGCATCTCGCCGAAGGACTCTCCGGAGCCGATCATGGCCGCACCGGGTCGTACCGGTAGCCGACGCCCCAGACGGTGGCGACGCGGACGGGTTTGGCCGGATTCTCCTCGATCTTTTCCCGCAACCGTCTCACGTGGACGGTCACGGTGGACTGGTCGCCGAAGTCCCAGCCCCAGACCTTCTCCAGCAGATCGGCACGGGAGAACGCCACCCCCGGATGCGCGAGGAAGAACGCGAGGAGGTCGAATTCCCTGCTGGTCAAGGGAAGTTCGACACCGCCGAGGCTCGCCTGGCGGGCGTTCATCTGCAGCCGCAGGTCCCCGTCGGCGAGTTCCCGCGCGGCCGGTTCGGGGCGAGGCATCCGCGCCCGCCGCAGCACTGACGCCACGCGCAGCGCGAGTTCCTTGGGGCTGAAGGGTTTCGTGACGTAGTCGTCGGCGCCGAGTTGCAGCCCGGCGATCCGGTTCTCCTCTTCGCCGAGTGCGGTCAGCATGACGACCGGTACCTGGCTCACCTGCCGCAGCCGCCGGCAGACCTCGAGCCCGTTGAGCCCGGGCATCATGACGTCGAGCACCACGAGGTCCGGCCCGGTCGCGGAGAACAGCCGCAGCCCCTCGGTGCCGTCCCCGGCGACGTCGACGTCGAAGCCCGCGACCTCCAGGTACCGCCGGACGACGTCACGAACCGTCTCATCGTCGTCGACCACGAGCACGCGGCCCTGCTCTGTCATGAAGCCCACCTCACCAGCTCGTCAGCACCAGATGGTTCACCACCAGCGCCGTGGCCGCCGACGCGGCAAGCCACCACCGCCGCCGGAGCGACGGCAGCGACGCCACCGCGGGCAGCAGCCACACCGCGAACGGTAGCCAGATGCGTTCGACCTCCGCCTTCGACAGGCCGGACACGTCGGCGAACACGATCGCCAGCACGGCGGCCAGCGTGATCAGCGTGACCGGGTCGCGGATCGACAGTTTCGGCTCCGCGAGGAACACCGACCCCGTCCGCCGGATCCCGGCGATCACCGCCGGGCCGATCGCGATCAGCACCGCAGCGAGATCCGCACACACCCAATAGGAGTACGGACGCAGGGTCGCGATCCCCTGGTAGTAGCGCTCGACCACCAGGTGATAGCCGTCCAGCCACCAAAACCCGGACCAGGCGAACACCCCGGCCACGACGGCGACACCGAGCGCGGCGAGCGGCAGGATCCGCCACTGGCGCGTCAGCACGACGACGGCCAGCACGAGCACGCCCAGCAGCACGAGGCCGTAGGACAGAAAGAGCCCGAACCCGAGCAGCAAGCCGCCGGGGAACGCGAGGATCCGCCGTCGCGTGGCGAGCGCCAGCAGCGCGATCCCGGTCGCCGTCACCCCCGTGAAGAGGCCGTCGGCCGAGACGCCGATCCAGATCGCACCCGGCGTCAGGACGGCGAACGGCAGGACCGTCCGCGCCGCGTCCGGTTTGCCCAGCGCGGAAAGCGTCACCGGGACCGCGACGACGACCAGACAGCCGATGAGCACGACGAGCGTCGACGCCCAGGCACCACCGTGCAGCCCGAGCCGGTCGAGCCAGACGAAGACCAGCGTCGCGCCCGGCGGATGCCCGGAGACGTGCGTCGTCCACGAATCCGGCTGGAAATCCAGGATGCGCGAGGAGAACTCGCTCAGCATCTTCGGGATGTCGGTAATGCCGGGGACTTCGTGCAGGTACTCGTGTTCCGTGGTGAGCCTGCCGGTGAAGCCACGCACCCAGCCGTCGATCATCGCCAGCGAGAACGTCCACGCCAGCGCGCTCACGTAGCCGAGTGCGAGCAGCGGGCGCCAGCGCAGTCGCGCGGCGAGAGCCGGCCCACTGGTGACGACCAGGATCGCGACCACGACGGCGGCGACCGACCCGGGCCCGGCATGCGGCAGCCACAGCCCGAACAACGGCGGCGCGAAGGCGTAGAT
Source organism: Amycolatopsis sp. NPDC051071 (assembly GCF_040682875.1). Classification (NCBI taxonomy): domain Bacteria; kingdom Bacillati; phylum Actinomycetota; class Actinomycetes; order Pseudonocardiales; family Pseudonocardiaceae; genus Amycolatopsis; species Amycolatopsis sp. NPDC051071. Next base: position 26,289 of record NZ_JBFBBY010000043.1, read on the forward strand.
CACCACCCCGGAGCCGGGACGGTTGTAATAGAGGCCGACAGCGATCGCCGCGGCGACGACGAGCATCGCCAGCGCGACGGCGATCAGATCGGCCCGGCGACCTGTCCGGGGAGAGGCGGTGACAGCGGACATCACCGGCACCCTAACCGCGTTCCCGGCGTCCGGCTGCCCGGAACGCCGAGTCCGTCAGAACTCGGTAAGAACTTCGACGACGTCATGATTCGGTAAGCAGCACAAGGGTTTTCGTCCGTCCAACCCGGACTTAACGTGCGGTGCGTGAACGATGACCAGGTTGATGTCGTGCTTCCCTGCCTCGACGAGGCCGGTGCCCTCCCCCAGGTGCTGGCGGCCCTGCCCGGACGCTACCGGGCGATCGTGGTCGACAACGGCTCCACCGACGATTCCGCCGAAGTGGCGGCCGCGCTCGGGGCGAAGGTCGTCCACGAACCCCGGCGCGGCTACGGCGCCGCGGTGCACACCGGGCTGGAGGCGGCGACGGCGGACATCGTCTGCTTCGCCGACGCCGACGGTTCCCTCGACCTCGCCGAACTGCCGATGCTGGTGGACGGCCTGATCGAGGCCGATCTCGCGGTCGGGCGGCGGGTGCCGAGCGGCCAGGGTGTCTGGCCGTGGCATGCGAGAGCGGGCACCGTGCTGGTCTCGTCCCTCTTGCGGCGACAGGGCTTGCCGGTCCGCGACATCGCGCCACTGCGAGCCGTCCGGCGGCAGGCGCTGCTCGACCTCGGCGTCACCGACCGCGCCTTCGGCTACCCGCTCGAACTGCTGATCAAGGCACGGCGCGCGGGTTGGCTGGTCGCCGAATTCGACGTGAGTTACGGCGAACGCGCCAAAGGCACGAAATCGAAGGTCTCCGGTTCGCTGCGTGGAACCCTGCGGGCGGCACGCGATTTCGGGCGGGTGCTGAGCCGATGACCTTCTGCCTGCTGATCGTCGCCAAAGCACCCGTGCCCGGCTTCGCGAAGACGCGCCTCTGCCCACCCGCGACCCCGGACCAGGCCGCCGGAATCGCCGCCGCCGCCCTGCTCGACACCCTCGAAGCCGCACTCACGACGCCGAACACCCGAGTCGTCGTCGCACTGACCGGAGACCTCGGCAAGGCCACCCGCGGCACCGAAATCACCGCGGCACTGGAAAAGACCGACGTGATCCCGCAGCGCGGCGACGGCTTCGACCTCCGCCTGGCGAACGCCCACGCCGACACCGCCTCCCTCCATCCCGGGGAATCGGTGGTGCAGATCGGGATGGACACCCCGCAGGTCACCCCGGAATCGCTGGCCGCCGCCGCTGAGTCCCTGACCACGCGAGAGTCCGTTCTCGGACTCGCGGAAGACGGCGGCTGGTGGGCGTTGGGGCTCCAGGATCCCCTGCACGCCAAGGCCCTCGCCGGTGTCCCGATGTCCCGCGCCGACACCGGCCGGGAAACCCTGCGTGCACTGACCGAAGCCGGCCTGCGCCCCGGCCTTCTGCCCGAACTGTCCGATGTGGACACCATGGCGGACGCGCGGCGGGTCTCGGCGGCGATACCGGGAAGCCGGTTCGCCCGAGCGGTCGCGGCCGTCCGGTGACCGCCTTCGACCGCGGCCTCCTCGGCCACCGCTGCTGGCTGGAACTGGCGACCGGCGAACGCGTCGACCTGCCAGTGGAACGCTGGACGGCCATCCCCTGCGACGGCGACGACGTCCTCCTCGACGCCTGCGAAGGCCCCACGATCGACATCGGCTGCGGCCCCGGACGGCTCACCGCCGCGCTGACCGAACGCGGCGTCGCGTCACTCGGCGTCGACATCTCGGCCACCGCCGTGCGGCTCACGCACGCCCGAGGCGCGGCCGCGCTGCGACGCGACGTCTTCGATCGCGTGCCCGGCGAAGGCCGCTGGCGGCATGCCCTGCTCGCCGACGGGAACATCGGCATCGGCGGCGATCCACTCCGCCTGCTCACACGGATGGCGGAACTGGTCGCCGACGGCGGGACGCTGCTCGTCGAACTCGACCCGCCGGGCCGGGGCATCCGCCAGGACCGGGTCCGGCTGCGACCCGGCAGCGATGACGGCGGCGCCTGGTTCACCTGGGCGTGGGTCGGCGTCGAAGCGATCGCCGAACTCGCCGCCCGTACCGCGTTCCGGGTCGCCTGGGCCACCCGCCGCGGCCACCGCTGGTTTGCCTGTCTGGAGAAAGCATGAGTTCCGCCGCGCGTTCGGAACGGGTGACGTCCCGGATCGGGCTCACCCTCGCCGTCACGTTCACGCTGTGTTTCGTCACCGGCCTGCTCAGCCATCTGATACAGCATCCGCCGTCGTGGTTCGGCTGGCCGAGCCGCCCGATCGGGCTCTACCGCTTCACCCAGGGAACGCACGTCGTCTCCGGGATCGCGTCGATTCCCCTGCTGCTGGCCAAACTCTGGAGCGTTTACCCGAAACTGTTCGAACGTCCGGTGATCCGGAACCTGCCGCACGCGCTCGAACGGCTCTCGATCCTGGTCCTGTCCGTGGCCGCCTTCTTCGAACTCACCACCGGCCTGTTCAACATCGCGCAGAACTACCCGTGGACGTTCTACTTCCCGCAACTGCACTACGCGCTCGCATGGGTCGCGATCGGCTCGATCCTGGTGCATATCGCGGTGAAACTGCCGATCGTCCGCCGCGCGCTCACCACGGAACCCGAACCCTCACGAAGGGCCTTCCTCCGCACCACTTGGCTGGCCGCCGGAGTCGCCGTCGTCGCGACAGCCGGTGACTCGGTTCCGTTGCTGCGCAACGTCTCCGGCCTCTCGTGGCGCAGCGACAAGGGCCCGCAAGGCCTGCCGGTGAACCGGACGGCGGAAGCGGCCGGTGTCCTGGACACCGCTCGCGACGCGGACTGGCGGCTGTCCGTGGTAACCCCGGGCGGCACGAAAACCTATTCACTCGACCAGCTCCGCGCGTTGCCGAGGACGTCGGCCGAACTGCCGATCGCCTGTGTGGAGGGCTGGAGTCAGTCCGCGCACTGGAGCGGTGTCTCATTGCCGGATCTCCTGCGCCACGCCGGAACCGCGCCGGGTACACCGGTCCGCGTGTTCTCCCTGGAGAAGGCCGGGCCCTACGGGATCAGCGATCTCCCCGGCGAACATACCTCGGACGACCTGACCCTGCTGGCACTGGAACTCAACGGTGAGATCCTCGACGCCGACCACGGCTTCCCGTGCCGCGTCATCGCCCCGAACCGGCCCGGCGTCCTGCAGACGAAATGAGTCACCCGGTTGGAGGCGCTGTGAAAACGTTGCGGCTACTGCTGTTCCTGCCCGGTCTCGCCGCGGTCGCCTGGGGCACGGTGCTGTTCGCCGAGTACGCGTTCCCGCTGCGCCCGGACGTCTTCGAGACGCTCGGCTGGCTCGCCGGCGGCCCGGTGGCACACGACCTGCTGGTCGCGCCACTGATCGGCGCCGTCGGGCTCGCGCTGAGCAGGTTCCTCCCGGAACGCTGGAAAGCCCCGGTCAAAACGGGTGCGGTGCTCACCGGCGTGCTGACGCTGCTCGCGTTTCCGTTGCTGTGGCGGCCTTTCGGCGGCGCCCGGAATCCGGGCCTGCACGACGCCGACACCCTCACGGGCCTGCTGCTGACACTTGCCGTCGTCTGGCTCGGTGTACTCGCCGCTGTTTTCTGGCCGCGAAAGGGGTCGGGTTGCTGCCGGAGTCTATGAAGGAATTGGGACGTTGAGTGTCCCAATTCCTTCATAGACAAGCCCGCGCTTACCCCTCAAGAAAAGGGCCACGCGCGACCGGGATTGGCAGCCGGTCGCGCGTGGCCTCTGGGTCCGGCCCGCTGGGGGTTCGAGCCGGGGTTTGGTCTCGGCCGCGCACTGCGGCCGAGCGTCTGGGTGAACTCAGGCGGAATCAGTTCGGGGTGACGGGCTGGCCGCCGAGGGTCACCTCGACCACCTTGTCACCGCTGAGGGTGAGCTTCACCTTCTCGTTCGGGGCCCGCGTGCGGATCTCCGCGACGAGCGCGTCCGCGTTCGGGATCGACCGCTCGTCCAGCTTCGTCACGACGTCGCCGGACTTCAGGCCCGCCTTTTCCGCCGGGCTGCCCGCGGTGATCTCGCCGAGCTGCGCCCCGCCGGTCGGCGCCGTCTGCACACGCGCGCCGATGAAGGTCTGCGTCGCCTGGCCGGTCTTGATGATGTCGTCGGCCGTGCGGCGTGCCTGGTCGATCGGGATGGCGAAGCCGATGCCGACGTTGCCGCCGCTCTCCCCGCTCTGTCCCTGGCTGGACTTCGGGCTGTAGATCGCCGAGTTGATGCCGATGACCTGCCCCGCCATATTCGCGAGCGGTCCGCCGGAGTTACCCGGGTTGATCGCCGCGTCGGTCTGCACCGCCGACATCACCGTCGCCTGGTCGCCGCCGCTGCCACCACCGGCGCTCACCGGCCGGTTCAGCGCGCTGACGATGCCCGAAGTGACCGTGCCCGCCAGCTCGAACGGCGAACCGATGGCGACCACCGGCTGCCCGACCCGCAGATCGTCGGAGCGGCCGAGCTCGACCGGGGTCAGCCCGCTGACGCCGCTGACCTTCACCACGGCGATATCCGTCGTGGGGTCACGTCCGACGACGGTCGCCGTGCCCTTCTTGCCGTCCTGGAACACCGCCTGGATCTGCCCGCCGTTGGCGGCGACCTCGACGACGTGGTTGTTGGTCAACACGTAGCCGTCGGTGCTGAGGACGAAACCGGAGCCCTCGCCCGCGCCGGATCGCCCGGAGACCTGCAGCTCGACCACGCTCGGGGACAGCTTCTGCGCCACCGACTCGACCGAACCGGCCGGCGCGTTGCCCGTCTGCTGGGCGGGCTTCGGCGCGTCGAGCGCGCTCACCGAGCTACCGCCGGTGGCGTCCGAGGTCAGGAAACCGACCGTGCCACCCGCGACACCGCCGACGACCAGCGCGATCGCCGCGACACTGGCGAGCAGCTTGCCGGAGGTGGACTTACCCGACGCCTGCCGCTGCTGCGGGACCGCGTAGACCGACGGGCCAGGCTGGGTGTGCGGCGTGTACGGCGCCTGCTGGCCCGGGATCTGGTGTCCCTGGGTGTACGGAGGCTGCTGGGTCTGCTGTGCCTGCGGTGACCAGGGGTTGTGCTGCTGTTCGGAGGTGTAGGCCTGCTGCGCTCCGCCGTGCGGGGTGGCATGGCCGCCGAGGCCGGTCGCGTCAGGCTGCCGCGGGGCGGGCTGCGCGGCCCAGCTCGCACTCTGCTCCGCGTCCGGCTGAGCGCCGTCGGGCCTCGCCTGCTCGGCGTTCTGGCCGCTGGGGTCGTTCTCGGTCATGTCTTCACCTTGCGGGATGGTCCTGAGAAGTTCCTGAGCCAAAGCTGTGCATCGCACATGAGTATGGCCTCATCAGCGGGTGGCGCGCAGCTTCTCCGCGATCTGCTCGGGGGTGGCGTCGTTGATCCACACGGCCATCCCGGACTCCGAACCCGCCAGGTACTTCAGTTTGTCCTTGGACCGCAGCACCGAGAACACCTCCAGGTACAGCCAGCCCAGCTCGCGATCGCGTTTCGCGGGCGCCTGGTTCCAGGCGGCGATGTAGGGCAGCGGCCGGTCGTAAAGGCCGTCGCAGCGGCGAAGGACTTCGAGGTAGACGTCGGAGAACTCGTCGCGCTCGGCGTCGTTGAGCGCGGGAATGTCCGGCACCTGGCGATGCGGCACGATCTGGACCTGCACCGGCCAGCGCGCGGCGGGTGGCACGAACGCCGTCCAGTGCTCACCGGCGACCACGACACGGGCACCGGATCCACGTTCGGCGGCCAGCACGTCACCCATCACCGGGCGACCGTGTTCGGCCTCGTAGGCACGCGCGACCTCCAGCATCCGCTCGGTCTTCGGCGTGACGAACGGGTAGCCGTAGATCTGGCCGTGCGGATGATGCAGTGTCACGCCGATCTCTTCACCGCGGTTCTCGAACGGGAAGACCTGCTCGACACCGTCCATCGCGGACAGTTCGGCGGTGCGGTCGGCCCAGGCGTCGACGACCGCGCGGACCTGTTTCGCCGTCAACCCGGCGAAGGAACCGTCGTGCTCACTGGTGAAACAGACGACCTCGCAGCGGCCGGCCCCCGGCGCGAGCGGCACCAGACCCGCGCCATCCACAGTGGACACTTCACCGATGACATTGCGGGAGAAGGAAGGAAACCGGTTCTCGAACACCGCGACGTCGTAATCCGGCTCCGGGATCTCGCTGGGCTTCCCGGGTTTCGTCGGGCACAGCGGGCACAGGTCGGCGGGTGGCTTGTAGGTCCGTGTCTGCCGGTGGGCGGCCATCGCGACCCACTCGCCGGTCAGCGGGTCACGCCGGATCTCCGACGCCGCCGCGACCCTCGGCAGGTCACGGGTGTCCTCGGCGGTGCGTTCGGGCGCGCCGGGCCGGTCGAAATAAATGATCTCCCGGCCGTCGGCCAGGTGCCTTACCGTGCGCTTCACGCTTCTTCAGCCTCAGCCGTCTCCGCCGTTTCGGCGATCATCAGCTCACGCGACTGCTCGGTGAGCGTTTCCCTTGCGTGGTCGGACAATCCGTCGTCCGAGACGACGACGTCGGCCTCTTCGAGCCCGGCGATGGTGGAGATGCCGACGATGCCCCATTTGGTGTGGTCGGCCAGCACGACCAGTTTGCGGCCCGCTTCGACCAGTGCGCGGTCGGTCTCGGATTCGGTGAGGTTCGGCGTGGTGAAGCCGGGGCCGTCGGCCATCCCGTGCACACCGAGGAAGACGACGTCCAGATGCAGCGAACGCAGGCTCTGCACGGCGACCGGCCCGACCAGGGCGTCCGACGGCGTGCGGACGCCACCGGTGAGCACCACCGTGCGATCCGGCTGGTTCGCGCCACGCAAGACGTCGGCGACCTGGATGGAGTTCGTGACGATGGTCAGCCCGGGGATCTCGTCGAGTGCCCTTGCCAGCCGCCACGTGGTGGTGCCGGCGGAGATCCCGATCGCGGTGCCCGGCCGGACCAGCCCGGCACCGACGGCGGCGATGGCTTCCTTCTGCGCGCGCTGCCGGACGGATTTAGCCTCGAAACCGGGCTCATCGGTGCTCTTGCCGACGATGGAGGTGGCACCGCCGTAGACCTTCTCGACCAGCCCCCGGCCGGCGAGCACGTCGAGGTCGCGGCGCACCGTCATGTCGGAGACGCCGAGCCTCGTGACGAGGTCGCTGACCCGGACCGCACCGGTCCGGCGCGCCTCTTCGAGGATCACCGCCTGTCGTTGCCGCGCGAGCACGAGCCCTCCCTAGTCAACTACACAAAATCCTACATGATCAAACATAACGCGGCGACTTGGCGCGCCTGCCGGCATGGGTCCATGGCCTGGCTTCGCGACGTCGTTTTCGATTGCCACCATCCGGCTTCACTGGCCCGGTTCTGGGCGGCCGCGCTCGACGGCTACGAAGTCGCACCCTATGACGAAGACGAGGTTGATCGCCTTCATTCACTGGGGTTCAGCGGTCCCGAGGACGATCCTTCGGTGCTTGTCGAAGCCGCGTCGGGGCCCCGTCTGTTCTTCACCGTCGTGCCCGAGGACAAGGTCGTCAAAAACCGCGTTCACCTGGATCTCACCGGCGACGACGTCGAACGCCTAGGGCGCCGAGGTGCTCGCGCGTCCCGAAGCCGGGCTCGTCGTCCTCGCCGATCCCGAAGGCAACGAGTTCTGCCTGCTTACTCCGCTTGAGCGTCTTCCGCCTGCTTGACGCCGTCGATCGGGACGCCGCGGAAACTCAGCACGAACAGCGAGACCGCACCGAAGAACAACGCGATGTCGGCGACGTTCCCGACGAACCAGCCGTTGTAGTCGATGAAGTCGACGACGTGGCCGCGTGCGAACCCGGGGTCGCGGAACAGCCTGTCCCCCAGATGCGTCGTCGCGCCGCCGAGCAGCAGCCCGAGCGAGATCGCCCAGCCGGCCGAGCGGACCTTGCGCGAGATCCAGAGCAGCGCGACCACCGCGACCGCGGCCAGGATCGCGAAGATCCAGGTCGAACCGGCACCCAGCGAGAACGCCGCACCCGGGTTGTACAGCAGCCGGAAGCGGATGAAGTCCCCGATCACCGGGATCGGCGCCCGGTCGGTCAGGGCGTCGACGGCCCACCATTTGGTCAGCTGGTCGGCCGCCAGCAGCAGCGCGGCCACCAGCAGTGTCCACAGCAGACGACGGGGCGGCGGCTCAGGCGCGTTCTCGGTGCTCATCACTCGTCAGAGTACGGGCGACGCCGAGCGCGTTGAGTGCGGCTGGGAAGCCGACGTAGACGGAAAGGTGCAGGATCGCCTCGACGGCCGCCCTGAACTCCCCCGCGGCACGCGCTTCCCGGAGGAGATCCGCCAGTTCCGGCGCCACTGCACCCTTCGCCGTATAGGTCGCGATCGCCATGAGCCGCCGGGTCGCTTCGTCGACGCGGTCCACGTCGCCGCCGACGTTCTCCACCCCGGCACGGTGGAACGCGAGCTGCGCCTCCGCGTAGCCCAACGCCTCCAGCGCGGCGACGGTCACCAGCTGCCGCTGTTCCAGCGAAAGCCCAGGCCGCTGGTAGACGCCGCCGTAGACGAAGGCGACCGCTTCCGCGCCGAAGTCCGTCGCCTGGACGCTTTCGAACAGGGCCAGCACGGCGGGATCTTCGACGCCACCGAGGAGCCGCAGCAGTTCGAGGCCCTTGTCGTAGTCACCCATCAGCCAGGCGCTCCCGGAAGCCGCAACGTCATCAACGCACCGCCTTCGGGGGCCTTGCCCGCGTAGACGTCGCCGCCGTGCCGCTGTGCCGCGTGCTTGACGATCGCCAGGCCGAGCCCCGAACCGGGTAACGTCCGGGCCTCCGACGAGCGGTAGAAGCGGTCGAAGACCTTCGGCAGGTCCTCGTCGTCGATCCCCGGCCCGGCGTCGGCGACTTCGAGTACCGCGGTGCCGTCGCCGACCGGGTACAGCCGGACCCCGACCGTCGTTCCCTCCGGCGAGAACTTCACGGCGTTGTCCAGCAGGTTCAGCACCGCGCGTTCCAGCGCGCTGGTGTCGCCGGTCAGCACCCACGGCTGGAGCGAGACGTCGAACTCGATCTCGCCGGCGCGGCGGCGCGCCCGGTCGAGCGCGCGCTCGACGACGTCGACCATCTCGACCCGCTCGTGCTCGATCCGGGGCTCGTCCTGGCGCGCGAGTTCGACGAGGTCGCCGATCAGCTGGGTCAGCTCGTCGAGCTGGCCGCGGATGTCGGCCTCGATGTCGCTGCGATCCTCGCCGGACAGCGTGCGGGCGCCCGGTCTGCTCGCCGACAGCAGCAGCTCCAGGTTGGTGCGCAGCGACGTCAGCGGGGTCCGCAGTTCGTGGCCGGCGTCGGCGACGAGCTGCCGCTGCCGCTCCTGCGATTCGGCGACCGTGCCGAGCATCGTGTTGAAACTCTGGGTGAGGCGGGCGAGTTCGTCGTCGCCGCTGACCGGGATCGGCCGCAGGTCACCGGTGGTGGCGACGCGTTCCGCAGCCGAAGTGAGCCGGTCGACCGGCCGCAGCCCGGCTCGCGCGACCGCGGTGCCCGCCACCGCGGCGACCAGGATCCCGGCGCCGCCGATCAGGAACAGGACAACGGAAAGCTCGTTGAGGGTGCGTTTCGTCGGGCCGAGCGACTGGGCCAGCACCATCGCCTGCCCTGGCCCCTGCGGCAGCGCGACGACGCGGCTGTCGGTCTTCGGGTCGGTGCGCAGGGAAACCGGCGAGTCCCCGGACGCGACCGCGATCTCGCGCTCGTCGTACGGCGGGCGCGAACCGGACTGCGGATAGGTCAGCCGGACCTTCTCCCCGATCGTCAGCTGGCCGATCTGCAGATCCGCGCTGGCCAGGAAGGCGCCGGGGACCTGCTGGAGCTCGGTCTGCACCTGCGGCGAGTCGACCGCCGCCTGCGCGCGGGCGAGCAGGTTGTCGTCGACCTGCTGGTACAGGTTGTCGCGAACGACGAGGTACGCGCCCAGCGACACCAGCGCCACCGCGCCCGCCACCGAAGCGGCCGCGAGCAGCGTCACCCGGCCGCGGAGCGAGAAGCGCCGCGTGCCCCAGCGGTCGCCACGCGGATCCTTTTCGGATCCGTCGACGATCTGGACCGGGTTCGTCACGGCGGGGTTTCCCTCAGCACGTAGCCCACTCCCCGTACCGTGTGGATCAGCCTCGGTTCGTCCCCCGCCTCGGTCTTTCGGCGCAAGTAACCGACGTAGACCTCCAGCGCGTTGCCCGACGTCGGGAAGTCGTATCCCCATACTTCCTCCAGGATCCGGCTTCGGGTCAGCACGTGCTTCGGGTAGGAGAGGAACAACTCCAGCAGCGCGAATTCGGTCCTCGTGAGACTGATCTCCCGCCCGGCCCTGCGGACCTCGCGCGTCCCCGGGTCAAGGGTGAGGTCGGCGAACGAGAGGATCTCGGTGTTCTGCCCCGCCTGCGGGTCCGGGATCGCCCGGCGCAGAAGCGCGCGAAGGCGAGCGAGGAGCTCTTCGAGCGCGAAGGGCTTGGGGAGGTAATCGTCAGCGCCGGCGTCGAGACCGGACACGCGATCGGAAACGGTGTCCCGCGCCGTCAGCACGAGGATCGGCAGGTCGTCACCGGTGCTTCGCAGTCGTCGAGCGACTTCCAGGCCGTCGAGCCGCGGCATCATCACGTCGAGCACCATCGCGTCCGGACGGTTGGCGATGATCGCTTCGAGGGCCTGTGCGCCGTCCCCGGCCATCTCCACCTGGTAGCCGTTGAACTCAAGCGATCGCCTGAGTGATTCACGGACGGCCCTGTCGTCGTCCACTACGAGGATGCGCATGGCGACAGTCTTACGCAGCGTGCTGAGACTCGCCTAAGAACACACACAGAACAAACAAAGAGAATTCAGCGGTCCACAAGGCGTTTTAGCCGGTCTCGGGGCCTTTTGCAACAGGTGCGTTCCATCTGCGCCACAAAGCGAGCATGCGAACGGCGACCACGACCGCGGCGGCGACTACGGTGACTGGCCCAGCGGGTAGTCGCAGAGCGTGACCAACCACGACCAGCGCGGCCCCCGCGAGCGCGGCGACCGCGTAGATCTCCTTCCGCAGCACGAGGGGGATTTCCCGCAGGAGAAGATCACGCACCGCACCCCCGCCGATACCCGTCGTCATACCGATCAGGCACGCCGCGTAGGGAGTAGCACCCGCGTTCAACGCGATAGTGGTACCCGCGGTCGCGAAGACGCCGAGCCCCAGCGCGTCGGCGAGGAGCACGCCGCGGCGCAGCTTCGCGATCTGCGGATGGAAGACGAACACGACCAGCGCCGTCCCGCCGCAGACCGCGAGATAAGGCCAGGTCCGCAGGGTCGTCGGCGGAGTGATCCCCAGGAGGACGTCACGGATGATCCCGCCCCCGAGGGCCGTGGTCAGTCCGACCACGACCACCCCGAAGACGTCCAACCTGGACCGCACCGCCGCGAGCGCCCCCGAGGCGGCGAACGCGATCAACCCGAGGAACTCGAGCGCGGTGAGGATCATTACTGGTCGAGCAGGCCACCGCGGTAGGCCAGCAGCGCGGCCTGCACCCGGTTCGCCGCGCCGATCTTGGACAGGACGGCCGAAACGTAACCCTTGACCGTGGCCTCGGACAGGTGGAGCCGTCCGCCGATCTCGGCATTGGACAGCCCCTGCCCGATCAGCCCGACGACCTCACGCTCCCGTTCCGACAGCGAGGCGAGAAGCTTGCGCGCCGGCTGCGCGGCCCGCTGCTCGTCCCGATGCGACTGCACCATGCGCGCCGCGACGCCCGGATCCAGCACCGCGCCACCCCTGGCGAGGTCCCGGACGGCCCTCAGCAACGCCGCCGGGTCGATATCCTTGAGCAGGAAACCGTTGGCCCCGAGCCTGAGCGCGAGACTGACGTAGTCGTCGATGTCGAACGTGGTCAACATCGCGACGGACGGTGGATCCGGCAACGCGAGGATCGCCCGCAGCGCGCGAATACCGTCGTCAGGAGCCCGCATCTTGATGTCGAGCAAGGCGACGTCAGGGTGGTATCGCCGGGCGACCTCGACCGCTGATCTCCCGTCGCTCGCCTCGCCCACGATTTCGATGTCGGCGGCGCCGGACATCATGGCACGCAGGCCCGAACGGACCAGTTCCTCGTCGTCGGCGAACATGAGCTTGATCAACGAAGCCCTCCGGCAGCCGGGGGAGCGGCGTCTCGCGTCCCGTTAACGAAGATTACCTACTGTTGTTCAGGGTTTGGAAACCAGACACGTACGAGTGACCCGTGCGGGTCATCTGTGTCGATCTAGGCGTCGATTCAGACCCTGTTTGCCTGGGTTGAGTGTGGCTGCTCGGCGACGGATCCGCAGGTCGAGTGTCACTACCCGGCCAGTGGCACCGCTCTGCCGCATGCTCCCTCGGCGCTCGCGGCACAACCGCCGTTCGGGGCATCCGCCCGGTTCACCTCGCCGGCCGCATGCCCTCCCCGCCCCGACTCGTGCGTGACGGTCACCTCCCTACCCAGTAGGGGGCAACCACCCGGTAGGCTGTGCCTGGCAGTACATGCCCTCGTAGCTCAGGGGATAGAGCACCGCTCTCCTAAAGCGGGTGTCGCAGGTTCGAATCCTGCCGGGGGCACCAATCACCGATGTTTCGCTCGGGTGTCGTCATCCACGCCGTTGGCTGAGCCTGTCCGATCGAACACCAGCATCGCGACCGCGACCTTCGTCAACCGGTCGCCGACCACACTGATGGCTTCGCCGAGCCAAAGTGTCTGGAACTCTCCCCGTGGGGAAGCCTGACTCGCTCGGCCGCCGTGCTTTCGGTCATCGCGGCTACCTGGCGAACTTCCGGAGGAAGTTGTTCGTCTCGTCGTCCGTGGAGTAGACGCACATTCCCTGCATGCCCCGCGTCATCAGCACCTTGTAGGTGTTCCGGACCAACCGGTCGAACCTTACGGGCTCGGCCTTGTTCACCGACCCGTCGAAGGAAAAGTCGCGGCGCGCGACCCACTCTCCGTTACGGATGACCAGGTCGTCACCGAAGATGACCCCCGCCCAGTCGTACTCGAAGCCCTGGGCCGTGTAAATGCAGCCGACCTGCCCGAATCCCTCCGGCTCGGACGCCCACAAGGAAGCAGAGGGAACGCCAGGCACTTCGAATCCTTGTCTGGCGTTCCACGGACGACGCCATCCGCCGATCTGGACGTCGTCGAGCAGCCGCAGTTCCCCGTCAACCGTCACGGGGTCGTGCCACTCCCAGCAGAAACCGGCCGCCATCCTCGCCGTGCCGGAAAAGGTTTTGGCCTGACGGAGAAGCCAGCTCTCCAGTTCATGAGGTGATCCGGCGGAGTCCACCACGTACTCGTCTTCACTGCCTTCGACCAGCTCCGACCACACCGCGGGTGGCTCGGAGCCGAGCCCCAGTATGCGCACAACCCACTCGTCGAATTTCGCCGAGCCACCGCACCGGTATTGACCGTCGAGGCTGATCTCGACTACCTCGCACCCTTTCCCTTCGGCGATGGAGATGATGTCGGTCTTGGTACCGATCTCACCCGGCCTCACCACCTGGTGTTCATCCAAAAGGAACAGTGGCACCTTCGCCACTTCGATGAGCTCGTCGATCTGGCTCCGCACCTTCCCATGAAGGTGGGCGGGCATGCCCCGCACGCGGTGCGCTTCATCGCAGATCAGGACATCGAGAGCATCTGCGGGTTCGCGGCGGAACTCGTTGAAGTACTTGAAGATCTCGCCGGAACGTTCCTCGTCCCCTGCCACCTTGTCCCGCAAGGTTTCGGTGAAGGCGCGGGATCCGGTCGCGTGCAGTGCTTTTCGCTTCTGCCTTGCCAAGGCGGCGAGTAGCGTCACCGCGATGGCGCTCTTGCCGGAGCCCGGCCCACCATTGACGACAACGACCTTTTTCCGTTTGTTCTCACCACCGGAATCGGCCTCGCCCACGGCGTCGAGCACTGTCTTGTAGGCGACCTGCTGCTCATCGAGAAGAACGAAGTCGTCTCGAGCGACAAAAGCGTCCGCAGCGGTCTTCAGCAGGTTCCGAGCCGGCGCCGGTGGAGCGGAGATCAATTCGTGAGCGGCGGCCATCGCCGCGCCGGCGGTGGCCGGGTCGGCGTCGAGTACCGACCACAGGTCGGAAAGCAGATCCCCTTGCAGATCCGACGTGTAGAGCTGGCCGAAGTCATCGTACTCGAATTCATCCAGTGTCCACTCTGCGTCGCGCACGGCATTGTGCATGTAAGCGATCCCTTTGACCTGCCCGGGAAATCGCGCGAACGCGGGGACGAAGTCGAGGAGCTGACGGCAGTACCGCCTGACCTGTTCCGCCGGGTGCAAATCCGGCTGCCGTCTCCCACCCCGAGCTTTCACCAGACCGGTACCGACCGTCTTCGCGTCGCTCCACTGCTTCAGCTCGACGAGCACGTAGGAGGGTCTCTTGGTTTCCGGGTGAACCCCGCAGAGGATGGCGTCCACTCGCTTCGGGCTGTACGGAAGCCGGTACTCGAGCAGCACCTGCAGGTGCCCAAGGCCGGCGGCGCACAGCATCTCGGCGAGTACCGGAAGACTGCGCCTCCAGGAACCGATTTCACCATGCTGTTCGGACGCCTTGTAGGTGACGCCCACATGCTTGGCGAGCTCGATGACAATACGTTCGTGCTGAAGTTCTTCGCGCAGTTCGTACGCGGTCTTGCTGACCGGCAAGCCACCCTCCCCAGGGCCGTTCCCGCCTCTTGGCCTTTCGCGCGATTGCGTGAAGGCAAGAATCACTCTAGCGGGTTATGATCGACTGCTGGGGAGCAGCTGAGCGCCCCACGCCCAGGGGAGGGACGAGTGGCTCTTGCACGCGGCAGCGCGGCCGATCTCTTGATCGAAGCCCGCGCGGGTCACCTGCACACCCGGTTGAAGGAGCAAGCGGGCTTCGTACTCGGCAGCAGGATGGGGACCAGCGAGGTGGTCTCCTGGCAAAAAAGCCTGCCCATCCTGTTCACAGACCTCGTGGACGCGGGTCTTGGCGACGTCGAAGTCCTCCTCGAGCATCAACTACCGCACAGTAAGCAGCGCATCGACGTCGTGCTGTGCGGCGTTCATCCTCGTACCGGACAAAGCTCGTTCGCCTTCATCGAACTCAAGCAGTGGTCCAAAGCCGAGTCGTACCTGTCCGAGGTGGTCAACGTGGCCGGGCTCCCGGGACGGCACCTTCATCCGGCCGAGCAGGTTCACCGGTATCACCAGTACTTCGTGGACCACACGCCAGCGCTCGTGGATCGGCCACAAGCGGTGCACGCCATGGCGTACCTGCACAACGCGCGTCGGACGGATGTGCCCGGTCTCCTTCAGGACAACCCTCGCCCCAGCTGCCGGCTGTTCACCATGGATGACAAGGCGGCCCTGCGCGACCACCTCAACGCCGTGCTCGACTTCGCGGTCGACAGGCGAGCGAACGTGGAATCCGGCGACGAGTTCAGTGCCTTCACCCACCGCCCCACCAAGCCGTTGCTGGATCTGGCCGCCGCCGAGATCAAGGACCGCGAGCAATTCGTTCTCCTGGACGAACAGAAGGTCGCGTACGAACTGGTACTGCAGGCGGTTGAGCGGTCTCGGGCGGCGCAAACGCGCACGGTCGTGATCGTCGAAGGCGGCCCTGGATCCGGCAAGAGCGTGATCGCTTTGAGCCTGCTCGGCGAACTGGCTCGTCGTGGCCTCGCCGTCCACCACGCGACCGGTTCGAAGTCGTTCACCTCGACCATGCGCAAGTACGCCGGACGCGGCAGCACTCGGGTCCAGGGGTTGTTCAAGTACTTCAATGCCTACGTGGGTTGCGAGCCTCGCGAACTGGACGTCTTGATCTGTGACGAAGCGCACCGCATCCGAGAGAAGGGCGTCGACAGGTTCACGAAAAAGGAGAGGCGCGATCGCGCCGATCGTCAGGTCAACGAGCTCATCAACGTGGCGACCGTTCCCGTCTTTCTCCTCGACGAGCACCAAGTCGTGCGACCAGGAGAAATGGGCTCACTCAAGGAGATCACCACCGCGGCGCGCGCGCTCGGTTGCGAAGTCGAGGTCGTCCGGCTGCATGATCAGCTGCGGTGCGGCGGCTCGGTTTCCTACGACACCTGGGTCGCCAGGCTGCTAGGGCTCCGTTCCGCCGAACCACCGATCGCCTGGAGCAAGCTCGCGGGTCCCCTCGACGAGGGCATCACCTTGACCACCGCGGCGTCACCAGAGGCGCTCGAGTCCTGGGTACTGCACCAGCAAGCCCAGGGTGGCGGGGTCGGGCGGCTGGCCGCCGGCTTCTGCTGGCCATGGAGCAATCCGGTCAAGACGCCCGATGGACTTCGGCTCATAGACGACGTCCAGGTCGGTGCGTGGAAGCGGCCCTGGAACGCGAAGGGCGAGAAGTCGGTGCCTGACGTACCCGAATCCAGCTACTGGGCGACGGACGAACGCGGCTTCGGCCAGGTTGGCTGCATCTACACCGCTCAGGGTTTCGAGTACGACTGGTCAGGCGTGATCTTCGGCAAGGATCTCGTGCGCCGAGACGGCATGTGGCATCCGGTGCGCGCGAACTCCAAGGACACCGAGGTCAAGAAGGCCGACGAACTGCACTTCGGCGCGCTGATCAAGAACACGTACAAGGTCCTGCTCACTCGTGGGATGCGCGGGACCGCGATCTTCTCGGAAGATCCCGAAACCCAGGAATTCCTGGAAGAGATGACTCGGTAACCCGGTCGAGACCGGCAGGGCACCATCACAGCCGGATCACCGTGGTCACGTTCGCTAAGGGAGCATTCGTTGGGCGTACCGGACTACCAATCCCTGATGGCCCCGTGCCTACATGTACTGGCAGACGGGCAATCTCTGCCAGTACGCGCGCTCCGTGACGCGGTCGCAGAAACGCTTAAGGTCACGTCCAGCGACAGGGAGGCGAAGATCCCCAGTGGATCGTTCGTCTTCGACAACCGGATGCACTGGGCGATCACCTACATGGCGCAGGCAGGCCTGGTTACTCGGCCCCGGCGCGCGGTAGTACAGATCACCGACCGCGGCAAGAATGTCTTGCGACAGCATTCGGACCGCGTCGACAACACCGTGCTCGCGCAGTTTCCGGAGTTCACCGAATTCAAAAGCCGAAGCAAGGAAACAACCCCAGGCTCGACGGAAGCCCAGGAGAACACCGACACCGTCCCACCCGCTGAATCCATCGCCAACGCGGTCAAGCTCGCTCATACCGCGCTCGCCGACGAACTCATCGAGCGAGTGCGTGAGCGTGAGCCGGAATTCCTTGAGCATCTCGTCTTGCGAACGCTCACCGCGATGGGTTACGGCGGAAGCCACGGAGCTGCGGAGCACCTGGGCCGTAGCGGCGACGAAGGCCTAGACGGCGTCATTCGACAAGACGCCCTCGGCCTCGACCGCATCTACGTCCAGGCCAAGCGCTATGGCAAGAACCGAGCCGTCGGACGACCCGAGATCCAGGAGTTCGTCGGGGCACTCCATGGCGCGCAAGCCGATCGGGGCGTCTTCATCACCACCAGTCGTTTCACCCCTGACGCCCAGCAGTTCGCCGAGCGAATCCAGGCTCGGGTCGTTCTGATCAATGGCATCGAGTTGGCGCAGCTCATGATTCGCCACAACATCGGTGTACAGGTCCGCGATACGTACGTTGTCAAGCGTATGGATGAGGACTTCTTCGAAGACGCCTAGCGGGAGCAGTCAGGGGACGCCAAACCACAAGAACCGACACGCGATAATTCCGTGATCTATTCCGTCGGCGACGCGGCCGTGTGGATTTTTCTCCAGGGCCCGTCACAGGCCGCTATCGAGCTTGGCGATGAATGACGTCTTGCGTTTGTGCTGGTCTCGCAAGCTGTCCAGGTAGATTCCGAAGCCGGTCTCGTCGTCCGTGGCCTGGTAGGCGTCACGAAGCTTTCGGAGCATTTTGATGGCTTTGCCATACCGGTACTTGTCGGTACTGACGTCGAGTCGTTGCTGGATGAGCCGTTGCCATGGCTCGATGACATCTCGCGGGTGGGTGGGTTGGCGTAGCTCGATGATCTGTTGCCAGCGTGACTCGAAAAGAGCGTGGGCATGGCTGGCTGCCACCTGCCATGCTTCGTCCAGTTCGCCTTCGTCGAGGAGTACGCCGATGAGGTGGTCGACGACGGCGGGCTGTGCGGTGGCGGCGTCACGTAGCCGCTTAATCGCCTTGTCTCGCAGGCCGGCCCAGTCATAGGTGCGTTGAGTCGCGTCGTCGAAGAGCACGGAGTGTCCGTACGGATGGAGCTGCTTCGGCGGTTCCGCGACGAACGCACCACGACCATCACCGCTCCACCACGGCGAACCGTGGCCGACCTTCTCGACAACGCGGCACGGCTGCGGGCTGACCCGGAGCGGGGTGAAGCCGCCCAGCTTGCCAAGGAGGAAGCGCGCCGCGAGCAGGCACGTGCCCTCGCCCGCGAACGGCGGCTGGACGAGCTGGCCCTTGACGAGGATGTCGCTTGGGCGCGCGTCGATGCGATGATCGCTACCCGAGAGCCTGGTGAGTACGACGCCGCTGTGACGCTGCTCAGCGATCTCCAGGCCCTCGCCGAACGCGATGGTCGCGGTGACTTGTTCAGGGAGCGGAGCATGGCGCTGCGTCAAACGCATGCTCGCAAACCAAGTCTCATCGAACGGCTAGACCAGGCAAACTCTTGAATCGCTCGGAAAAGTGTGGCATGGATCTTGCGGCTGAGTGAGCGGGAATAGGCTGTCCGTATGCCCGGCTTGGACAAGTTCGACATCGGTGATATCGCCATGGCTCTGCGGACCCAGGTCGACTACGAGCACTTTCACCTGGTCGACCCGCAGACAGGCGAGATGGGCCACTGGACACAGGAAGGCGGGTAGACGGCGAGAATCCGATCGACCTCGACGAGCTGGACCTGGTCGTGATCAACCCGCTGCCGTCCTACGTCTGGTATCAGGACATGGCGGACTTCGCGGAAGGTATCAGTGACGAACGAGCTGGCCGACGGCTGGAGAGGGCCATCCGCGGCAAAGGCGCCTTCCGCCATTTCAAGGACGAGCTGCACGAGGAATATCCAGAACTTCTCCCGTCTGGCACGCGTTCAATGACAACCGCGCGAATCGTCGCGCGGTGCAGTGGCTTGCCGACAAGCCCCTTTGTCGACCATGACACTATTGACCGGTTCGCTGTCGAACACCCAGATCCTGACCTGCCCTGAAGCTCAGTGAGCCGTATCGTCAGAATTCCTGGCGTTGGCCGCCGCGGCCGACATGACCGAGCGGCGAGCTGCCCCGCTGGGAGCGGAAAAGGCGTGCTGACCAGGCGTCCGGAGGGGTGCCATCGGAACTGTCGGTGCCCTCTCCATAATGGGATCGTGACCGTCGACCAGGAGCCCCAGCCGTTCGCGCACCTCAGTGCGCCGAACGCGGCGCTCTATCGTGACGTCCTGTTGACGTTCGCGCGGGCGAGGGATCGGTTCATCGTGCACATGCGTCCGGAGGACGTCGCGGCGGACCTTGGCAGGCTGGGTGACATCGAGCAGGTCGCGGACGCGCTGGACAAGCTGGTCGAGTGGGGCAACTTGCGGGCCGATCCGGATACGAGCCGGGTGACCAGTGTCGCCGACTTTCATCGTGCCCGATATCTGTACCAGCTCACCGCGGCCGGCCAGGCCGCCGAGGAGGCACTCGCGGTTTACGACCAGGCGCTGGGGCGCCGGGGTTCGCTGCAATCGGTGGCGCTGGAGGACATCGCCGCGCAACTGCGGGCGCTCGTGGAGCTGGCGGGGGCGCGGGAGCTCGACCCGGCGAAGGTGCATCTTCTTCTCTTGGCCCTCGCCGAGCGGTTCACCGGACTGGCCGATAACGCGCAGGCGTTCATGGCGTCGCTACGTCGTGTCATCGATTTCGCCGACGGGGACGTGGAGGCGTTCGTCGCCTACAAGCAGCGGCTGATCGACTACGTCAACAGGTTCATCGCCGATCTTGCCAACCGGGGTGCGGAGATCGCGACTCTACTGGGCAAGATCGAAGAAGCCGGTGTGCGAGAGCTGCTCATGGTGGCCGCGAAGCGCGAAGCTGCCGACGTCGCACCTGACGATCACGAGAACGCGGCCGCCATCGAAAGCTGTTACGACACTTGGCGAAATCGGTGGCGTGGGCTGCATGACTGGTTCGTCTCGGCCGACTCTCGCCGTCAGTCGCAGGCGCGGCTGCTGCGTGGAGCCGCTGTCACGGCGATCACCCAGCTCATCGACACGGTGGCCGCGCTCAACGAACGTCGTTCCGGGCGCTCCGATCGCTCGGCGGATTTCCGGACGCTGGCGCGGTGGTTCGCCCAGGCACCGGACGACAACGCGGCGCATCGTCTGTGGCGGACGGCGTTCGGGCTCGGTTCGGCGCGGCACCTCACGGTCGACAATGAAACCGTTGCCGCGTGGGAGGAAGAGCAACCCGCGCCGAGTACGCCGTGGCGGCTAGCGGCCGGGGTGCACATCAGCCCGCAGTTACGCCGGACAGGTTCCTACGAGCGACGCGGTCAGCCCAACCGAGTCTCGGATCGTGCGGAGCAGCGACGGGTCCTGGCCGAGCAGGCGGCTCTCGAAGCCGAGCAGGTCGCCGCGGCGCGTGAGCGGTTGGCGACGCCGGGACCGACACGGCTGTCAGCGCTGGGTGAGCTCGACGCGCGGGCGTTCCGGCTGTTCCTCGGCCTCCTCGGCGACGCATTGTCCTCCCGCGCTCCCGGCGATCATGAAGTCCGGACCACCACGAGCGACGGCACGATGGAGGTTCGCCTGACCCTCGTGCGAGGTGGCGGAACAGTGAGCATCGAAACCGAGGACGGGACGCTCCACGGGCCGGAGCACCTGATCGAGATCCTCGACCTGATCGGAAACGGCCGAGTGGAGGCGATCGCGTGACTGTGCTCGCCGAGGAAACCGTCGCGCAGAAACGGAAAGCCCTGCGGGCGCTGCTCGCCAAGCCATTGTTGACCGCGGGGGCGGACGACGAAGTACTTCGGCTGGTCCGGCGCCATGCGGCGGAATTGCGTGATTGGCTCGCCACGGAAACGGGCTGGCGGCTGCTGGTCGGCGCGGAATCCGCGCGCTTGTTCAAAACCGCGCCGACGTTGCACGACCCGACCCATCCGGCGAGGGACGGTAAGGGCAAACCACCGTTCGGCCGCCGCAGGTACGTCCTGCTCTGCTTGGCGCTGGCCGTTTTGGAGCGAGCCGACGCGCAGATCACCCTCGGCCGTCTCGCCGAAAGCGTGCTCGCCGCCGCGGGTGAACCGGAGCTCGTCGACGCCGGGGTGTCGTTCACGTTGAGCAGGCGCGACGAACGTTCGGATCTCGTCGCCGCGGTCCGGCTGCTGCTTACGTGGGGTGTCCTCGAGCGTGTCGCCGGCGAGGAAGACTCCTACCTGAGCGACAACGGAGACGTCCTGTACGACGTCCAGCGCCGAGTACTGGCCGCACTCTTGACCAGTGGCCGCGGCCCTTCGACGATCAACGCCGCCGATTTCGAGACCAGGCTCGAAGAGCTTGCCCACGAGCCCGTCGCCGACACCGACGACTTGCGCAATCGGGCGTTACGCCACCGGCTCACCCGCCGCCTGCTCGAAGATCCGGTGGTCTACTACGAGGAATTGGCCGACGACGAACAGGCGTACCTGGCCAGCCAGCGACACGCGATAACGCACCGGATCGAGGACGCCGTCGGTCTGGTCGCCGAAGTCCGCGCCGAGGGCGTCGCGATGGTCGATCCCGACGACGAACTGACCGACGTGCGGATGCCAGAGCAGCGCACCGACGGCCACGCCACCCTGCTCGTCGCCGAGTACCTCGCGGCACGGAACGGGCCGGTGCCCATCGAGCGAGTGCTGGCTTATATCAGGAAGATCGCGCGCGATCACGCCTCCTACTGGCGTCGCGGAGTCACCGAAGAAGGCGCTGACGAGGAACTCCTCGCCATCGCGTTGCACAAGCTGCGCGCGTTGCGTCTCGTGGAGGATTCCGCGGGGGATCCGCCGATGGTGCGTGCGCTGCCCGCGATCGGCCGCTATCGGCTCGACGCGCCCACCATCCGGGAGAGGAAGACCGGGAAATGACTTTGCCCGTCCCGGACAGAGCCCGCTGGCAACCACTCCGTGCCGGCCTGGTCGACCTGTTCTACTACGACCTCGAAGAGTTCCATTTCCACGATGGCCGTTTGTTGTTGCGTGGCAACAACGGGACCGGCAAGTCCAAGGTGCTCGCGCTCACGCTGCCGTTCCTGCTCGACGGCGAACTGTCGGCACACCGGGTGGAGCCGGACGGCGACCGCAACAAACGCATGGAATGGAACCTGCTGCTCGGCGGGAAACATCCGCACAACGAACGCCTCGGCTACACCTGGCTGGAATTCGGCCGTGCCCTTCCCGACGGGAGCGCCGAATACCGCACGATCGGCTGCGGGCTCAAGGCCGTCGCCGGACGCGGTATCGCCAGGCATTGGTTCTTCGTCACCGACCAGCGCGTCGGCCGTGACCTCTCCCTGGTGAGCCCGACCCGGGTGGCGTTGACCAGGGAGAAGCTCAAGGACGCCGTCGACGGGCATGGCCTGGTCTACGACACCGCGTCGGAATACCGGCGTGCGGTGGACGAAGCATTGTTCGGGCTGGGGATTCACCGCTACGAAGCCCTCGTCAACCTGCTGATCCAGCTTCGGCAACCGCAGCTGTCGAAGAAGCCGGACGAGAAGCTGCTGTCCCGAGCGCTCACCGAGGCACTGCCGCCGCTCGACCCGGCACTGGTGGCCACGGTCGCGGAAGCGTTCCGTGGACTGGACGAGGAGCGGGAGACCTTACGCGCCCTCGCCGAAGCCAAGACGGCCGCAGAGCAGTTTCTCGGCCATTACCGGCGCTACTCCCGGATCGCGGCCAAACGCCGTGCGGCTCCGGTGCGGCACACCCACAGCAGGTATGAACAGCTCGGCCGTGAGCTGGGTGAAGCCGAGGCCGCTTATGAAAAAGCGACGCTGGCACTCGAAGAAACAGAACGACTGCTCGGTGCGTTGACAGCGGCGAAGACCCAGCTGGAGGCACGACGTGCCGCGCTGCAGAGCAGTCCGGAAATGCGGGACGCCGAAAACCTGAAAAAGGTAGGCGAGGAGGCCGCCAAGCTCAGCGAATTCGCCGCTGCGCGGGAACGCGACCTGACTTCGGCCGTTGCCAACCTGCGACGACGTGAAGAAGAAGCCGAGACGGCGCGGCGAACGACCGCCGCCGACGTGGAGATTTTGGCGCAGGCCAAGGACATCGCCCAGGCGGCCGCCAAGGCCGCGTACCTGGCCGAGGGACATGCCGCTGCCGTCGCCGACGAAGACGAGCGCGCCGGGCAGACGCTCATCGAACGGCAGACCAAGGCGGTCGACCAGCTGCAACAGTTGCTCAACGCCGCGACGCAGGCCGAAGCCGCGTTGCGTTCGGCACGCGAAAGCGTGGACCGGATCACCGCCGAACAGCAGGGTGCCGCTGAGCGGATCACCGTGGCCGAAGAGGCCATCGTCGAGCACGGTGCGGCGCTCGTCGACTCTTATCGCTCCTATTCGGCGGGCACGGAGCAGTTCAGGCTGTCCGATGTGGACGATCTGCTCGATGCCCTTGACGCGTGGACCGAGACCCTCGCGGGCGCGAATCCCGCCGCATCGGCTGTGGAAGAAGCCGTGCTACGGGCCACCGCCGAATTCGGTCGCAGGCAAGCCGCACTGGACGCCGAACGAACAGCGGCGGAGAACGAGCGACGAGCGATCGCCGACGAGATCGCACGGCTCGAGGCAGGCGGACATGACGCTCCGCCAAGGCCGTACACCCGTGACGAAGAAGCACGAGTCGGCCGCCCTGGCGCGCCATTGTGGAAAGTCGTCGACTTCGTCCCGGGCGTCGACGCGGAGCATCAGGCCGGACTTGAAGCGGCTTTGGAGGCCGCGGGCATCCTGGACGCTTGGGTGACCCCGGACGGTGAACTGCACAGCACCCTGACCGGAGACGTGGTCGTCAGGCCTGGCAAGGCCGCACCGGCCGGTGGCCTCACCGCTGTGCTCGCACCGGCGGTGGACCGAGCCGACCCACAAGCCGCGGCGCTGGCCGACGATGTGGTCGGCTCGGTTTTGCGCGCGATCGGTCTCGGGCCTGGCGCGGACACCTGGGTCGCGGTGGACGGCAGGTTCGCCGTCGGCGTGTTGAGTGGAGCGTGGCGCAAGGACACGGCCGCTTACCTGGGTGAGGGCGCGCGCGAAGCCGCGCGCAGGGAACGGATTCTGCGGCTGCGTGAAGAGAATGCCTTACTGGATCAGCGTCTCGCCGCGGTGGCGGAGGCCGAATCCGGCCTGGCCGCCCAGCGAGCCGCCCTCACCGCTGAACACCGAGCGCAGCCGAAAGACAACGATCTCCGCGACGCTCATGTCAAACTCGCAGGCGAACATGAGGCCAAACGTCGGATCGACGTCCGCCTCGGCGAAGCTGTCGTGGCCTCTGAGGACTGCGCCGGGGAAGCAGAGCGGACTCGCGGACAGGTCATCGAATTCGCCGGGGACGTAGGTCTGCCGACCGACCCCGAGGAACTGGCCCGAGTTCGCGGAGCCCTTGGTGACTACCGGGTCGCCTTGGCCGGGCTTTGGCCCGCGGCGCGGGCACTGGCTCGGGCCCGCGCGGACGCGGTCAAGGCCGAAGACGAACTGCTGGCCGCTGCCGAACACCACGACGAAGCGCGGGAGTCGGCCGTCGAGGCGCGCGCCGAAGCCGAAATCGTGGCGGAACGCCACCGCGTCCTGGTCGAGACCGCGGGTGCGGGAGTCGATGAGCTTTATCGGAAGCTCAACGCGGTCGCGACGGACCTGGATGAGCGAGACGCCCGCGAAAAGCAGGTGCGAAAAGACGAACAGGTCGTGCACGAAGAGCGAGGTACGGCCAACGGGCGGCGCGAGACACTTCGGGATTCGATCGCGATCGCCGTGGCCGAACGCGACCAGGCCATCAGTGAACTGCGGGCTTTCGCGACGACAGGACTGTTGACGACGGCCATTCCCGAATTGGACTTTCCCGATCCTGGCAAGGAATGGGCGCCCAACCCGGCCGTCGCCCTCGCCAGGGCCGTCAACGCCGCGCTGGACGGCGTGGACGACGCGGACCGGCCTTGGGAGCTGGTGCAGCAGCGTGTGTCGGCCGAGCACAAGCTGTTGACCGACGCGCTGTCGAGGCACGGCCATTCGGTCGGCATGACGGTGCGGGACGGGATCATCGTCGTCGATGTGCTGTTCCAAGGGCGCACTCAAGACATTCCGACGCTGGTGGCCGCTTTGGCGGTGGAGAACGAGCAGCGGGCGAACCTGCTTTCGGCGAAGGAACGTGAAATCCTCGAGAACCACCTCATCAACGAAGTGGCGGGAACACTGCAGGAATTGATCGGTAACGCCGAGGACCAGGTCCGGTCCATCAACAGCGACCTGGAAGCCCGGCCGACGTCGACCGGGATGCGCCTGCGGTTGCAGTGGCGTACTTCGCGGACGGCGCCCGACGGACTCGATCGAGTGCGGGACCGGTTGTTACGGCAGATCGCCGACGCCTGGAGTGCGGAAGACCGGAGCGCCGTCGGCCGGTTCTTGCAGGAGCAGATCAACCGGGAGCACGCCGAGGACGCGGCGGGCGGCTGGGTCGAACAACTGACGCGTGCGCTGGACTACCGGAGCTGGCACGAATTCGCGATCCAGCGCTACCAGGACGGACAATGGCGGTCGGCGACCGGCCCGGCTTCCGGCGGCGAACGGGTACTTGCCGCGTCGGTCCCGCTGTTCGCCGCGGCGTCCTCGTTCTACTCGTCTTCGGCCAATCCGCACACGCCGCGTCTTGTCGCGCTCGATGAGGCGTTCGCCGGCGTCGACGATGACTCACGGGCCAAATGTCTCGGCCTGCTCGCGGCGTTCGACCTCGACGTCGTGATGACCAGCGAACGCGAATGGGGTTGCTACCCGCAGGTGCCCGGTCTGGCCATCGCGCAACTCGCCCGGCGCGACGGAATCGACGCCGTGCTGGTGACGCCCTGGCGATGGAACGGCCGCGAACGTGTCCAGGAGCAACGACCGATTCCGTACGTCCCGAGTGCCTGATGGCCGATCTTGACCGCCTCCGCAGGCTTTTGGGTGGTGAAGAGACGGCTTGGCTGCTCGATCGCTTGCGCCGGCGGATGATCAACGGTAAGCCGTTGAGCGGAATCGTCACCCTCGGCTCGGCGACACAGGATCAGCGCAGGGCCATCGAGCTGCTGCTTGGCCGCCGGGCCGGTACTGGTACTTCCCTGAGCGTTTCTCTCGATGAAGTCGACACGGTGCTCCGTCGCAGCGGTTCGGCGCCGGACGGGCTCGCCGACGCGACACGGCTGCTGGTCGGAACCGTGCCGGACCGGGCGACCGAAGCCGCGGCATGGGCAGCGGCCTACGGGCCGTTGGACGAGCTGGTCGCACGACGTCCGGCTTTGGTGACTTGGCGCGGCTGGTTGGACGCCACCGGCCTGATCCGGCGGTTGACTTCCGATCCGGGGAGCGCTTCGACGTTGATCACCGCCGCGGTCCGCGTACTCACCGAGCTGCCATCGGAGGGCATCGCGCTGGGCCGTCTCGCGGCGGAGACCACGGGCGACGCGCACGGCCTGGATGACGGGCGTCCCTTGGCGACGATCGTCCTCTCGGCGGCGAGAGTTCTCCGCGGTACCCCACCGGCAGGAGACGGAACAGCAGGCGAACGCCGTACTTCCTGGGCGGCGGTCGGCGTCCACCGCGACGAGCTGTCCTCGTCCGTGTTGTGCCTCGGTTTGCCCGGCGGCACCACCACGGTGACCGGCCGCATACTGGCTTTGGCCAAGGAATCCGGAGAGCCGTGTGTGCTGACGCTTCGCCAGTTGAACGCCGCACGGCTCGGCGTCGAAGCCGGGATCGTGTCGGTTTGCGAGAACCCGATCGTTCTCGCCTCAGCGGCCGATGAGCTGGGGTCCGGCTGCCCTCCTCTCGTCTGTGTCAACGGCCAGCCGTCGGCCGCGGTGTGGCGTCTACTCGATCTGCTGGCGACCGACGGTGCCCGGTTCAGGTATCACGGCGATTTCGACTGGGGCGGCATCCGGATCGGCAACACCCTGTGGGACCGGATTCCTTGGGAACCCTGGCGTTTCGACGCTTCCGCGTACACCGCGACGAGCGTGACCGGCGGTCCGCTGACGGGAAACCCGGCGGCCGCGGCCTGGGATCCGGAACTACGGCCGGCACTCGAGCGGCGTGGTGTCCGCATCGAAGAGGAACTGGTCCTCCCCGCCTTGTTGGACGATCTCCGCTAGGCCTGGTGGAAGTCGTCGAGGCGGTGAGCTTCAGCCGACGATTCCGTGGCAACCAGCCAGTGCGGATAGGTGACGTAGACCAGTTCTGCGTCCTCTTCGGCCACGTAGACGACCTCGGTGCCCGCCCGCAGATAGATGACCTCACCCGCCCGAGCCGTCACCGAGCCCGAGGGGCCTTCGACGCTGAAAGACCCGGAAGTGATGACGAGGGCCTCGTCGTAGGTCATCTTCCACGGGTTCTTCTCCCCCTTCCGGTAGCGCCCGAATCCGACGGACATCGCCGCGCCGCTGTCGTCAGAGAGGACGTCGGCGAGGAAGATCTGCTGGTCAAGCCGCTGGAACCAGGTCGAAGCGTCGGCGCTCGTGAAGTGTTCGACGGACATTCAAGCCTCCTAAGCGGAAATTTCTCCATTTAGTTAAGCGGAGAAAGTTCCACTTGTCCACCGACTAAACTCACCGCGTGCTTCCCATCGCAGGGTCCGGACCGGTCGAGCGGGCGGACGCGGCTCGCAATCGGCAGAAGATCGTCCGAGCCGCGGCCAAGCTTGTGGCGGCCAAGGGGATCGAGGGGCTCGCGTTGGACGAGGTCGCGGCGGAGGCGGGCGTCGGGATCGGGACGGTGTACCGGCGGTTTCCGGACAAGGGTGCGTTGGCGCAGGCGCTTCTGGACCAGAACGAGCGCGAGTTCCAGGAGGCGTTCATCAGCGGGCCGCCGCCGTTGGGGCCGGGGGCGCCGCCGAAAGAACGACTCAGTGCGTTCATCAGCGCGTACGTCGACAGGCTCGAGACGCACGGGCAACTGCTGATGGTCGCGGAAACGGCGACGCCGATGGCGCGGTTCGTGACCGGCGCATACCGGCTGCACCACAGTCACCTGGTCACGTTGATCAGCGAAATCGAGCCGGCCGCGGATGCGCGCTTCCGGGCAGACGCACTGCTCGCACCACTGGCGGCGGCGCAGTACGCCCACCTTCGACAGGACGGCATGACGCCGGAACAAGTCAAAGCGGGCCTGAGTGACCTTCACCAGGTGACGGGCAGCTCCCGCACCGTATGAAAAATCGTGTTCGAGCGGCATATCCGCCTTGCCGGTCAGGGAATCTCCTCACGATGTCGAACTGGACTTGGCTCGACATCCACCGCGAGACCGCGGTCGCGGAAGCCGGAACCTAGACTTCGCGACATGGATTGTGCGGCGAAGTCCGAATTGGTCGAGCAGGTGCGCGCGTTCACCGGATGGGTGGGCGCGGGACGCAAGCTCACCCAGACCGGGCGCATCACCTTGACCGACGCCAAAACGCTGGTGCCCCTGCTGGGCACCGGTGACGTGATCGACCCGGTCATCGGCGACCGCGTGTTCCGGACCAGGTCGAGCGAGGTTCTGCTCGACCTGGCGCTCGTCGTGGAATGCGCCAAAGTGGCGCGGCTGGTCCGCAAAACGGGGCAGCGACTGGTGCCGGTGAAGAAGAACCAGGCCCTGCTTGACGACCCGGAGGCGCTGTGGCTCGCGCTGTTCACCGGGTTGGACAAGCTTGGCGAGGCATTTCTGCCCACGGGATTCGGCGAGTCCTTGCTGCGCCCGGAATTCGCCGACGGCAGCCGTGCGGCCTTGACCTCGTTGTACAAGGCGGACGGCGCCGTCGGCATCTCGAGTTTGTGCATGATCGTCTGGAATGTGGTGAGCGCGCCTTACGTCCTGGACGACGTCACCGAACTCCAGCGCGAGACTTTGCGCATCACGACTGACCGCGACACCAAGCACACACTCGAGGTCCTGCGGCGGCTGGGGGCGGTGACCCTCCAGGACGAATCCGCGGAGCTGACCGCACTCGGCCGATCAGGCATGCGAAGGCTACTGGGCGCGCCTGAAGCCGGTGATCCGATCTACCAGGTGAAGATCACCCTGCTGGACATGGAAGGTCTTCCGGTGTGGCGACGGGTGCTGGTTCCGGCGGCCATCCGGCTCGATCGGCTGCACGTCGTCGTCCAGGCCGCGATGGGCTGGGAGAACTACCACCTGCATTACTTCCTCGATGGGCAAACCCACTACGGCGAGGCCGAGCCCGAGCTGCAATACCGTGACGAACGGCAAGTACGGCTGGACGAACTGGTGAAGCCCGGTGGCCGGCTCTTGTACAACTACGACTTCGGCGACAGCTGGGACCACGAGATCCTCGTCGAGGAAGCCACGGTCGCCACGGCCGACGGGCACTACCCGCGCTGTGTCGCGGGCCAAGCGGCGTGCCCGCCGGAGGACGTCGGCGGCACCGGGGGTTACGCGCGGCTGATCCGGATCCTCGGCGATCCCGGCCACGAGGAACACCAGGACATCCTCCGCTGGCTCGGCCTCGACGACCCGGGCCAGTTCGACCCTGCGGGCTTTGACCTCGACGAAGCCGACCAGCGCCTCACCGCCATGGCGTGACTCAGCGCTCGCCCAGTTGCCATTCAGGCCGCACGTAGTGGCAGGTGTAGCCGTTCGGGATGCGCTCCAGGTAGTCCTGGTGCTCAGGCTCGGCCTCCCAGAAGTCGCCGGCCTTGGTCACCTCGGTGACGACCTTGCCTGGCCACTTGCCGGAGGCGTCGACGTCGGCGATCGTCGCCTCGGCGACCTGCTTCTGGGTGTCGTCGGTGTAGTAGATCGCCGAGCGGTAGCTGGTGCCGAGATCGTTGCCCTGGCGGTCACGAGTCGTCGGGTCGTGGATCTGGAAGAAGAACTCCAGGATCTGCCGGTACGACAGCTTCGCCGGGTCGAAGACGATCTCGATGCCTTCGGCGTGCGAGCCGTGGTTGCGGTAGGTCGCGTTGGGCACGTCACCACCGGTGTAACCGACCCTGGTGGAGACGACTCCGGGATGCCGTCGGAACAAATCCTGCATGCCCCAGAAGCAACCGCCCGCGAGAACAGCCTTTTCCGTCACAGTTGATCTCCTCTGGTCGTTGACATCCAGTAGAACGCGTCGGACCCGCCCTGTCATCCCGGTCCGGGTGTGACGGAAAAAGTCTGTCTCAAGGCAGACGCGCCCGGCCTGGCGTCACTAGGGCGTGTCTGGCAAATCTGTTCGTGGTCTTCGCGCCCAGGCGGCCCCTGGCGGCGCGGGCCCTTCGACCGAGT
>NZ_JBFBBY010000044.1:0-54936 GCF_040682875.1 Amycolatopsis sp. NPDC051071
GCGCGTCGGGGGGGGGGGGCGAGCGGCCGGGGGGCGTGTTGGCCCCCTTCCCTCGGCTGAGCCGAGGGAAGGGGGCCTTCACGCGCTTGACGGGAGTGTTTCTTGGTCAGCCTGGCGGCGCGAAGGGGTTCTCCGGCGCCGGTTCTGCCGAGGTCTCCGGCGGCGGCTGCGTCACCGGAACCGGCGCGGTCATCGGCGCGGCCGCCCCCGGCTGCGGCTGCGGCTGCGCGTACTGCACTTGCGTCGGCTGTGGCTGCGGCACCTGCGTCGCTTGCGGCTGCGCGTACTGAACCTGCGTCGGCTGCGCGTACGGCACCGGCGCCGCGTACTCAGGCTGCGCCGCGTACTCAGGCTGCGCCGGGTACTGGACCGGCGGCTGCAGCTTCGCCTGATCCCGCCGCCGTCGCTCGGCCAGCACCGCCGACAGGTACGCCCACGACGGCACTCCCGGCGGCACCGGCGCCCCGATGGCCGCCGCGACTTGCTGCGCGAGCCCGTACCCGAGCGACTCGGCCGCTTCGGGGCGAAGCTCGCTCGTGCGGCTCAGATACTGGCGGACGGTCAGCGCGAGGTCGTTCGGCAACCGGGTCAGGTCCAGCTGCGAAGCCCAGTACGCGAGCTGGGGCGGCATCCCGACGTACGGCGTCCGGGAGGCGGGCATGCGATCGCGAATGACCAGGGTGCCCGCGAGGTAGTCGCCGACGCGGCGGCCGTTGGGCGACAGCAGCGACGTGACCACCGCCACGACGCCGAGCAGGCCCAGCGCCCAGAAGTCGATGAAGAACCCGGCGAGGCCGCGGACCAGCGCGTGCCGGAACCGGACCGGTCCACCGTCGGTGCGGACCACGCGCAGGCCCAGCGCAATTTTCCCGAGCGTGCGCCCTCGGCTCAGCGTCTCGAAGATCACCGGGTAGCCGACCATGATCAGCACGAGCGTCACCAGGAACAAGGTCAGCGCGAGCGCCTCGTCGCCGAACGCGGCGACCTGGCTCAGTACAAGCATGGCCATGAACAGCACGAGCAGTTGGAGGGCGACGTCGAGCATCATGGCGAGCCCGCGGCTGGCCAGTTTCGCCGCGCGGACATCCAGGACGACGGCCTCGCCGGTGACGAGTTCGGACTCTTGTTCCACCCGGCAAGCGTAGTGACGAATAGGCTGGGCGACCAAGGACGATTGCCGGGAGGGCTCCGAGTTGGACGTGGACGTGTTCGTCGCCGCGCACCAGGCCGAATGGAATCGGCTACGCGACCTCGTCGGCCGCGCCGGGAAGCTCAGCGGCCCCGACGCCGATGAGCTGGTGACGCTGTACCAGCGCGTCGCGACGCACCTTTCGATCATCCGGTCGGTCGCACCCGACCCCACGCTCGTCGCGCACCTGTCCGGCCTGGTCGCGAAGGCCCGGTCGGCGGTCACGGGTTCGCACAGCCCCGCCTGGCGCGAGGTCGGCCTGTTCTTCACCCAGCGGTTCCCCGCCGCGCTGTACCTGAGCCGTCGCTGGTGGCTGGCGTCGGCCGCGGCGTCGATCGCGGTGATGGCGATCGCCGCGGTGTGGATCGCCGGCGACCCGCAGGTGCTCGCGTCGCTGGCGTCGCCGGAGGAGTTCAAGGATCTGACCGCGCCGGGCGGCAAATACGAGACGTACTACTCGTCGGACCCGGCGGGCTCGTTCGCCGCGCGGGTATGGACGAACAACGCGTGGGTGGCCGCGACCTGTCTGTTCCTCGGCGTCGTGCTGGGTGTCCCGGTGATCTACGCGCTTTGGATGAACTCGCTGAACCTCGCGATCGGCGCGGCGCTGATGTCGTCGGCCGGACGGCTGGACGTGTTCTTCGGCCTGATCCTGCCGCACGGCCTGCTGGAACTGACCGCCGTGTTCGTCGCGGCCGGAACAGGGCTGAAGCTCGGCTGGACGGTCGTTGACCCGGGGCGCCGTTCCCGGACGGCGGCGCTCGGTGAACAGGGCCGGTCGGTGGTGGTGATGGCGCTGGGGCTGACCGTCGTGCTGCTGATCTCGGGCGTGATCGAAGGTTTCGTGACGCCGTCGGGCCTGCCTACCTGGGCGCGGATCGGGATCGGCGTAGTCGCCGAAGTCGCCTTCTTGCTCTACGTGTTCGTCGTCGGGCGTAAGGCCGCGAAGGCCGGCGAAGTGGGCGACGTCGACTGGCGGTACGCCGGAGATTCCCGCCCCGAAGCGGGCTGACCTGCCGAGGTCCTCCTGAGCCGGGAAGTCCGGGATCTCGGGCTTGTCTATGAAGGATTTGGGACGTCGAGTGTCCCAAATCCTTCATAGACAAGCCCGAGACCAGCCGAAAGTCATCGGGTTCAACCTTCCGTCAGCGACCCGCGCACGCTCACCGCCGCCCCACGCCGGTCCCGCTCCCACGTGACCACCGAACCGCTGAGATCGACAAACCATGCGTGCTCGGCCGTTTCGAAACCGACCGACCGCCCGGCACCGAGGATCTCCCGCTTCTCCGGCCGGAATTCGAAGTGCTGCGGCAGTGCTTCGAGTTCCATCCATTCGTCGATCGCGTCGAGCACGACCTCGGGCGCGGCGCGGAACTCGCGTCCCGCCGCGCACGTCGCATCGGCGCGGTGGACCAGCGTCTCGTGCGTGAACCGGCGCGCGTAGAAGGCCGCGGTCCGGAAGTGGAGCGGCACCCAGACCTCGGCGTCCGGACCCGCGTCCCGCAACGCCGACGCCAACCGGGAAGCACCGTCGACCAGCCAAGACCCGGGCAGCGGACCGGAATCGTCACCGTCCACCTGACGCACCTGGTCGTCGGGCACCGGCGCCGTCGCCCGGGTACGGACGATCTCCTCCGCCCATCGGTGCCCGCCGCCGAGATGCCGCACCAGCGCGCCCAGCGTCCAGTCCGGGCAGGACGGCACGGGCGTGGCCAGGTCCGCGTCCGCCAAATCGGTCGCGAGCAGTTCGGCCTGGGTGACGATCTCCGCGCACTGCCGGTCGAAATCCATCGGTCCTCCTGTGATCGAGTCAGCAGGAGGTCGGTGCCGCTAGCGGAGTTTCGACATCAGAGGCATCAGAGGCATCACAGCCGTCCGGCCGCCTTCAACGCGAGATACCGGTCGGCCAGCCGCGGCGGCAGGTCTTCGGGGACGGCGTCGACGACCTCGACCCCGTACCGCGCCAGCCGCGCGGTGACCTGACGTCGTTCGGCCAGCACCCGCTCGGCCGCGGCCGCGTCGTAGACGGCCTCCGCGTCGCCACGACCGGCCGCCATCTCGGCCACCCGCGGATCCGCCACCGAGGCGATCACCAGCTGATGCCGCGCGGTCAGTTTGGACAGTACCGGGAACAGTCCTTCTTCCAGTGGCGCCGCGTCGAGGCCGGTCAGCAGGACGACCAGCGACCGGCGCCGGGTCCGCCGCAGCACCTCCGCCACCATCCCGCGCGCGTCGGTCTCGATCAGTGACGGTTCGAGCGGCGCCATCGCGTTCACCAGGGCGGGCAGCAAATCCGCCGAACCCTGGACAGCGGCGTGCACTTGCCTGTCGTAAGCGAGGAGGTCGACATGGTCACCGGCACGCGAAGCGAGCACGGCCAGCAGAAGCGCCGCGTCCATCGCCGCGTCGAGGCGCGGCGCGTCACCCACCCTGCCCGCGGACACCCGGCCGGTGTCGAGCACCAGCACCACCTGCCGGTCGCGTTCGGGCCGCCACGTGCGCACCATGACGTCGGACGCGCGGGCCGAAGCACGCCAGTCGATCGACCGGACGTCGTCGCCGATCACATACTCGCGCAACGAGTCGAATTCCGTGCCCTGGCCTCGGATCAGCACCGCGTTGCGGCCGTCGAGCTGCTGCAGCCGCGCGAGCCGGGAAGGCAGATGCTTGCGGCTGTGGAACGGCGGCAGCACCCGCACGGTCCACGGCACGTCGTGCGAACCTTGCCGTGCCGCCAATCCGAGCGGTCCGGCCGAGCGGACGGTGACTCTGGCCGCCCGCCGATCGCCGCGCCGGGTCGGCAGGAGCCGGGTCGTCACGATGCGGCGTTCCCCCGCGGGCAAAGACAACCGGTGCCTGTCGTCGGCACCGGCGCTGGGCGGCCAGGCGTCCCGCAGCCACGCGCGCACCGGGCGGCCACCGGGGTTGGCGACGGTCAGCGTGACCTCGCAGCCCTCCCCCAACCGCACGGACGTCGCACCGGACCGCGCGAACCGCAGCCGCCGCACGCTCCCTGCGAGCAGAAGATCCAGCAACACCAACGAAAGCAGCACCGCGGCGGCCAGCCCGATCCCGGCCCACGACGGCAGCAGGAGACCGACCACCGGCGCCGCGAGAAGCGCCAGCAGCCCGAGCCGACCGGTGACGGCCATCAGCGTGGAACGGGCACGGAAGCGAGGACCCGGTCCAGCACGCCGTCGGCCGTCGCGCCTTCGAGTTCGGCCTCGGGACGCAGGTCGAGCCGGTGCCGCAAAGACGGCCGCGCCAACGCTTTGACGTCGTCCGGGGTGGCGTAGTCACGACCCGCGAGCCACGCCCACGCGCGTGTCGCGGCGAGCAGCGCGGTCGCACCACGCGGGGAAACGCCGATGCGCACGGACGGCAGCGCCCGCGTCGCCCGGCAGACGTCGACGATGTAGGCGAGCACCTCCGGACGCACGGTGACCCCCGCGACCGCCCGCCGCGCCGCGTCGAGTTCGGCGGCACCGGCGACCGGTTTGATCCCGGCCGCGGCCAGGTTCCGCGGGTCGAAACCCTGCGCGTGCCGGGAAAGAATGCCGAATTCGTCCTCGCGGGACGGGGTCGGCATGGTCAGCTTCAGCAGGAACCGGTCCAGTTGCGCCTCGGGCAGCGGGTACGTGCCTTCGTATTCGACCGGGTTCTGCGTCGCGATGACGATGAACGGGTCGGGCAGCGGCCGGGTCTTGCCGTCGCTGGAGACCTGCCGCTCCTCCATCGCCTCCAGCAGCGACGACTGCGTCTTCGGCGGCGTGCGGTTGATCTCGTCGGCCAGCAACAGGTTCGTGAACACCGGCCCCTCACGGAAGGAGAACTCGCCGCTGTGCGCGTCGTAGACGATCGAGCCGGTGACGTCGCCGGGCATCAGGTCCGGCGTGAACTGCACCCGGGTCATCTTCAGGTCCAGCGCGGCGGCCAGCGCCCGCACCAGCAACGTCTTCGCCACCCCGGGAACGCCTTCGAGCAGCACGTGTCCCCGGCACAGCAACGCGATGATGAGCCCGGTGATCGCCGCGTCATTGCCGACGACGGCCTTCCCGACCTCGGTACGCAGGGCGATCAACGCCGCCCGCGCCTCGGCCGCACTGTCCACACTGGACACGCCGGCCTGTCCGGCCTGTTCGGTACTCAAGACCGCTCCACCTCTCGTTCCACGACGTCGAGTCCGTCCGCCAGCCGCACCAGCGCGGCGTCATCGGCGGGCGGGTCCCCGTACAGCAGCGCGCCGGCCTCGGCCGGGGACCGGCCGGTCCGCACGGCGACGGATTCCACCAATGCCGCGGGTTCGGCGTCGCGGGTCAGCCCCAGCAACGGCCGAAGCCGCGCGCGGGCCGCCTCACGCAGGGTCTCCCCGGCGTGCGCGGCGGCCTTCGCCTTGCGATACAACCGGGCCCGTCCCTCGGTGGCCTCGGCGGCGCGCACCACGACCGGGATCGGCTCGGTCACCACCTGGCCGAGTCTCCTGGAGCGCCACAGCGCCAGCAGCACCACCGCGAACCCGGCCTGCAGTGCCGCGTAGGACCAGCCGGCCGGGATCAGTTCGGACAGCGGCTTCTTCTCGTTCTCCAGCGACGGATCGGCGGCCGTCGGCAGATACCAGACCAGCCGATCGTGCTTCCCGAGCAGCCGCATCGCCAGCGCCGCGTTGCCCTCTTCGGCCAGCCACTCGTTGGACAGCGGTTCGGGAGCGCCGAGTACGGTGACCGTCCCTTGTGGACCGGGCACTTCGAGATACGAGCCGCCGTAGCATTCCTGCGCCCTCGGCTGGGTGGCCGTGTACTTCAGGCCGCCCAAGGTCGCGCTCCCGGCCGCGACGGGGTCCACCGCCTGGCAATCGGGGCCACGCGTCTCGGTTTCGAGCTGGCCGTTCACCCGCACGCCGGGGAGTACCTCGTCGACCGTGCTCGCGGTCGGTCGCACCAGCACGAGGTGCGGGGCGTCGCGCCGTAGTTCGGTGAACGTGCTCTTGGGCACGTAGCCGGGCTGGGTGATCAGGACGGTCGCGTCCCCCGCGACGTTCCTGGCCTCGGCGGCCGTGCGCACCGTGGTGATCTTGACCCCTTCGCGTTCCAGCAAGGTCGCGAGCGCGCGGCTGCCACCGGGTTCGTACGAACCGGGTTCGAGCGCGCCGGTGGTCTGCTCGCCGCGGAAGAGGACGAGCAGCGTGCCGGTCAGCACGATCAGGAGGACGACCGCGAGCGGAAGCCGCACCCCGCGCCAGATCCGGCGGGCGTCGGGCGAAACCGAGGTCATCCGGCCACCAAAGCGACGGGCCGGGCGCGACGGCAACGATCGTCCAATTCGGACAGTGAGCGATAGCCGGCTTCGGTCGCCGGGATCCCTCCATAGTGGACGTCGTCGAACAGCCGGGCGCCGGCGCGGAGAAGGTCGGCGACTTCCGGAAGCAGCCGTCCGGCTTCGACGGCGGCCTCGTCGGCCGTCCGGCCGGACTTCTCGTCGAGCAGCGCGCGTTCCTCCAGAGACCGCACCACCGCACGGAACCGCTCGCGGACGGCGTCGTCGAAGTCACCTCGCGCCGCGGCGTCATCGGCTGATTTGCGGTGTTCGCCGGACGTCTTCCGCTGCCCGGCGAATACGGCGCGACCGGCCTTGGCCGCCGTCGCCAGCGGGCCGGACCGCAGCCGGATCACCACCACCAGCACGATCACCACGACGACCAGCAGCACCACGGCGAAGATCCCGCCGGGTACGGCGCCGTCGACCGTTTCGAGGAACCGCAGCAGCTTTTCGACCACCCAGGTGAACGCCTCGGACAGCCAGCCCGGTTTCGCCGACTGGTAGGCCGGACCCGAGAGTTCTCCGGCGGCACGCAGCCGGGCGGTGTCCCGGTCGATGTCGACCGGGACGTCGGTGAGGAGGCGCGTCACCATGCCTGCGGCGGGGGCGGCGTCGCGATCCCGGCCGCGCGGGCCAGCTCGATGTCCATCCCCTCGCGGCGCATCCGCTGATCGATGTAGAGGATCACGGTGACCAGCGCGGTGAACGGCCCGACGATCGTTTGCGCGATCACCGTGCCCACCGACTGCAGGATCAGGTCGCCGGTCGAGGGGATGTATATCTTGCCCATATTGCCGAAAATGGACAGGAACGCGCTGAAGCTGAACGGCAGCGTGATGATCGACGCCAGGAACGACGAGATCACGTAGGCCAGCAGCAGGATCCCGAAGACCCGCCAGAACATCCCCGAAACCAGCCTCACCGACCGGCGGAACGCCTCCATCACGGTGCCGCGTTCGAGGATGAACGCCGGACTGGCCAGCGCCCAGAAGGTGTACGGGATGATCGCGGGGATCACGCAGAAGATCGCGCCGATGAGGATCGCCAGCGTGTAGAGCACGGTGAGCCCGAGCAGCGGCAGCAGCCGCGGCGTCGCCTCCGCCATGGCCTCCTTGAAGGTGACCGGCTTGCCCAGCACGGCCCTGCCCATCAAAACGGTCAGGAAGCCGGTGAGGATGGTCGTCCCGAGCAGGGTGGCGGCCAGCGTGATGAACGACGTCGTCAGCGTCCCGCCGAGGAGGCCGAGCATCTGGTTCGTCAGTTCCCGGTCGGTGGCCGCCGGGCCGAGGTCACGGATCTCCGCGAGATCACCGGTGGTGTCGACCAGCAGCAACCCGACCATATTGAGGGCCGCGGTGAGCACGGCGGTCACCGCGGCGGCGCCGAAGACCATCCGCCAGTACTTGCGCATGGCCGTGACCGCGCCGTCGAGGATGTCGGTCAGGTTCAGCGGGCGCAGCGGGATGACACCCGGCCTGCCGAGTCCGACCTTCCAGTCCGGATACTGCTGCTGATGCTGCGACGGCTGGTAGGACGGCAGCGGCGGCGGTGTCGCCCCCGACGGGGACTGCCATTGCGGCTCCGGCGCTGGTGGCGGCGGCACTTGTCCTTGCTGCGGCGCAGGCGTTTCCGCCTGCGGCTTCGGTGTCTCGGTGCCTTCCGGCCCGGACTGTCCACCGGTTTCCGTCATGCGACAGCCCCTTACCCCTTCGCGTTGCGTACGCACACTCTTCCAGAGGGTCCGACACCCAGCCAGAGCTGGGGTGACGACACTGATGGGTGACCGCTCGCCTCACGCTGGATACCCTCTGCAGCCGAGCAGTGGGAAGGTGCGCCGTTAGCTCGTTATGCTGAACCTACGGGCCGGGCACCCCCGGCTCACCCCTAGAACCACCGGGACCGACTTGATGACGCAACCGCCCCACGGCCAGTGGCCGCCACGCGGCGCCGTCCAGCCACCGCCGGTGCACGGCCAGCCCCCGGCGCGGTGGCACGGTGCGCCGCATCAGTTCCCGACGCCGCCGCGCCGGTCCGTCGGCGCGATCGTCGGCATCTGCCTCGGCGCGGTCGCCGTGCTGGTCCTCGGCCTGGTCGCGATCATTTCACTCAATCGTGGCGACAACGATCACGTAGCGAACGCGGGCTACCAGACCCTGCCGAACCCGACTTCCCCGGCGGCACTGCCGCCGAGCGGGTCGTCATCCCCCTCGTCTTCGCCGGACCCGTTCCCGACGTCGTCGTCCAGGGCGCCGTCGTCTTCGAGCGGGCCACAGAAGGTTCTCAAGCTCGGGGACCACCCGATCCTCCAGGATCCCAACGCCGGTCTCCAGAACCGCGTCTGCGCGCTGCCGCAGTGGCAGAGCAGCCAGCAGGCCGCCGAAGCGTTCTTCACCGCGGCAGGCAAATGCCTCGACGACGCGTGGGGCCCGTTCTTGCAGGCCTACCGCCTGCCGTTCACCCCGCCCGCCCTGCACTTCCCGACCGGCGCCAGCTTCGACACCGAATGCGGCACGATCCAGGTGGGTATCGCGACGGCGGCGTACTACTGCGAGAACAACCTCTACGTGCCGTTCCGTGGGCTGCAGACCGACCAGTACGGCAACAACCCCGGCGTCTACCTCGCTCTTTTCGCGCACGAGTACGGGCACCACGTGCAGGAGGTCGCCGGGCTGATGGACGCGGCCTGGCAGAAGATCTACGACTCCGGCCAGAACAGCCCGGCCGGGCTGGAGATGTCGCGGCGCAAGGAACTGCAGGCGCAGTGCTTCTCCGGGATGTTCCTTGGCGCGCATGTCGACCAGGGCGGCACGGTCAGCCGGGACATGTACAACAAGGCCTGGAACGACCAGGAGACCCGGGGCGACAACACGTCACGCAGCCAGGACCACGGGACGAACGCGCACTACGCGTCCTGGTGGAGGGCGGGCGCCAGCAACAACCGGATCGCCGACTGCAACACCTTCTCGGCCCCGGCTAGCGCTGTCTCCTGACGCTCCCTCACGTGCCTTACGCGCGTGTGCGGTGTCC
This sequence comes from Amycolatopsis sp. NPDC051071, assembly GCF_040682875.1. Classification (NCBI taxonomy): domain Bacteria; kingdom Bacillati; phylum Actinomycetota; class Actinomycetes; order Pseudonocardiales; family Pseudonocardiaceae; genus Amycolatopsis; species Amycolatopsis sp. NPDC051071. The sequence continues at coordinate 9,533 of NZ_JBFBBY010000044.1, forward strand.
AGGCACGCGAGTTACGCCTCCAAGCACGCGAGTTGCGCCTCCAGGCACGCGAGTTACGCCTCTGAGCACGCCTGGGCAAGAAGAACGCGCTGTGACGCGGCGCGGTCCGGTCACGCTGTCGCGAGCCGCCGCGGTCCACGCAGGACGAGAAAGACGTACATTCCGCCGGCGAAGCAACTGAACACCAGCAAGGCCAGTCCGAGCGGACGTCGCGCGTCGCTCGCGCCCGCCGCCGCGTTGCCCGCGTGCACCGCGATGACGTCGCCGGAAGCACCACTGGGGACGACGACGTCGAGCCGTTCGCCCTTCCCGTGGCCACAGCCGTCCAGCGAGCCCTCGACGGGTTTGCCTCCGTACTCGAACTTGACGGTCTCGGTGGCCCCGCCCGCGCACGGTGCGGGCTGGACGACCTCGGCCCGCACGGTCGTCCCCTGTGCGTCTTTCGAGATACCGAACAGCCCTGGCCCGGCCAGCCACGCCAGGAAGATCACCAGCAGGCCGACCCCGGCCGCCACCGCCAGGGAGTTCCATCCCGGGGTGAGCCCTCTGGCGGGGTCCGATCGCTTGCGCACGAACGCCATGCTTCCAGAACCCGGCGGCAAAACACAGCGAGCCCTCCCGAGCGGAAAAGTGATAGCAAAGGTCCCTTGCTACCGCCGCCGGTCACCGCTCGATGGTCTCCGCCGCCGTCACCTTGCGGATGTAAAGGAGCTTGTCGCCCGGCTCGATCGCGTCGGCCTGCGGAGCGTCCACGCGATACAGGACGCCGTCACGGACGACGCCGAGCACGATGTCGGACAGGTGCCGCGGCGAACCGCCCTCTTCGGACGGTTCCACCGGCCGCTCGGCGATCGCGAGACCGGACTCGGGGGTCAGGAGGTCCTCGACCATGTCGACCACGAGCGGCGTCGACGTCGCCATGCCGAGCAGGCGTCCGGCGGTCTCGCTCGACACCACGACCTGGTTCGCGCCCGACTGCTTGAGCAGGTGGACGTTCTCCGCCTCCCGCACCGACGCCACGATGTGCGCCTTCGGTGCCAGCTCGCGAGCGGTCAGCGTCACCAGCACCGCGGTGTCGTCCCGGTTCGGGGCGACGACGACCGCCTTGGCCCGCTGCACGCCGGCGACCCGCAGCACGTCGGCGCGGGTGGCCGAACCGTGCACGGTCACCAGTCCGAGCGAGGTGGCCGCTTCGAGGGCCTGCTGGTCGGTGTCGACGACGACGATGTGGTCGGGTACCACGTTCTCGTCCCCGAGCAGCGCGTTGACCGCCGACCGGCCCTTCGTGCCGAATCCGACGACGACCGTGTGGTCACGCACCTTCGTCCTCCACTTTTGGATCTTGAATGCCTGGCGAGAGCGCTCGGTGAGCACTTCGAGTGTGGTACCGACCAGGACGATGAGGAAGAGGACCCGCAACGGCGTGATCACCAGGACGTTGACCAGCCGCGCGGACGACGTCGCGGGCGCGATGTCACCGTAGCCCGTGGTCGACAGCGAAACCGTCGCGTAGTAGAGGCTGTCGAGGAAGCTGAGCCCGTCGCCGTTGGCGTCGCGGTAGCCGTCTCGATCGAAGTAGACGATCAGGACGGTCGCGAGCAGGGCGAGCATCGCGCCGATGATCCGCCTGGAGATGGCTCGCAGCGGGCTGACCGTCAGTTCCGGCATCCGGATGACGCCGACGAGCTCATGATCCGGGCGGTCGCTCAACCGGACTGGGAAACGCTTGAGAACCCTCATGCACAGGCTCCGGCCTGGTCCGCGTCACTCACGGTCGGGAGGATAGCCGAAGAACCTTACGTTCAGCGCGGTATGCGAAGCTCAGAAGCATGTCTTCGGATTCCCAGCGGTCTCAGCGGCCCGCGTACTTCCTCGCCTGCCTGCTCGGCGCGGCCGGTGTCCTGCACTTCGTCCAGCCGAAACCCTTCGACGCCATCATCCCGAAGCAGCTCCCCGGCTCCCCGCGAGCCTGGACCTATGGCTCGGGTGTCGCCGAACTGGGCGTCGCCGCCGCTGTCGCCGCTCCGAAGACGCGGCGGCTCGGCGGGCTCGCGGCCGCGTTGCTGTTCGTCGTGGTCCTGCCGGGGAACGTCAAGATGGCCGCCGACGCCGACCGCAGGAAGGCCCCGAAGGCCGTACGCGCGGCTTTCTGGGCCCGCGTGCCGCTTCAAATCCCGCTGGTGACCTGGGCCCTCAAGGTCCGCGACCGCGCCTGACTCCCCGCCGCGTTTAGTCCTCTAGTTGCGGTAGTTGCGCGTGCAAGTACCGCAACCAGAGGACTAATCGCTAGATCGTCGGGACGCTCCGAAGCAGGTCTCGCAGGCCTTCGGCGTCCAGCAGGTCCGCCGGTCGGACGGTCTTGTCGTGTTTCACGTAGTGGAACGCCGCCCGCACCTTCTCTACCGGCACCTTCCGCAACGCCGCCCACGCCAGCCGGTACGCCGCCAGCTGCACGGCCAGCGGCGCGAGCCGATCGGCCTCCGGGACGGCGCCGGTCTTCCAGTCGACAACGGTCCAGCCGCCGTCGGGATCGGCGAACACCGCGTCCATCCGTCCTCGCAGCGTCACACCCACGATGTCGGCCGAGAACGGCACCTCGACCGCGTGCGGCACCCGGTTCGCCCATTCGCTCTTCTCGAACGCCGTCTGCAGCGCTTCGAGCTCGCTGTCCGGCGCCTCGTCGACGTCCGCGGCACCCGGCAGATCGTCGATCTCCAGCAGCTGCTCGCCGCCGAACCGCTGCTCCAGCCAACCGTGGAACGCCGTCCCCCGCCGCGCGTAAGTGTTGGGGCGCACCGGAAGCGGCCGCCGCAGCCGGTTGGCCAGTGCGGCAGGATCGGCCGACAGTTCCACCAGCTGGCTCACCGAAAGATGTGGCGGCAGCACGACCTGCTGGACGCGGTTCCGCGCCCGCGCGCGCTCTTCCAGCAGCACCTTGGTGTCGGAGATCCAGCCGTCCGGGTCTTCCTCCTCGGCGTCCTCTTCGGAGCCTTCCTCGCTCTCTTCCATCGCACCGAGCACCATGTCGACGCCGTTGGTGACCCCCTCGCGCCGCGGCCACAGTGGATCGACCGGCCACCGCGACTTACGTGAATCGGCGACCAGCGGGTTCTCACCGTCGGCTTCCGGCTCGTCGGCCCAGTGCTCGATCCGGCCGACCGAGTCCTCCCGCATCACCTCGCCGATTTCGAGCAGGAACTCCGACGGCCCCTTCGGCCGCGCACTGCTCTCGTTCCACCAGTGCCCGGAAACCAGCAGCGTATGCTCGGAACGGGTCAGCGCGACGTAGCAGAGCCGCCGCTCCTCGTCCGCCTCCCGCGCGACGAAGCCTTCTTCGTGCAGCTCCAACGCTTCCTGCACTTCCTTGCGGTCATAGCCTTCGGCGACACGGAGTTCCGGCAGATCCTCCGAGTCGCCACGCAGTGCCGCCGGGAGCGAAGTCGACGTCCGCAGCCAGGACGACGAACGCCGCCTGCCGGGGAAGACCTCCTTGACCAGATGCGGAACCGCGACGATGCGCCATTCCAGTCCCTTGGCCGAATGCACGGTCAGCACCTGCACGCGGTCCGGGACGACTTCCACCTCGCCGGGGGTGAGCCCGTCTTCCGCGTGCGCGGCCGTATTCAAGTAGTCCACAAAGGACAAAAGGGTGGCCGTCGGCGAAGTCTCGGCGAAGTCCGTGACGACGTCGGCGAAAGCGTCCAGATGCGCGCGCCCGGCAGGCCCGGGGCGCGCCAGCGACTCGACGTCGAGCAGCATCGTGCGTTCCACGTCGGCGACCAGTTCGGGCAACGACTGGTCGAGACGCCGGCGCAAGGCCGAAAGCTCATTGCCGACGCGCCGGATCCGCCGGTAGCCCTCGGGCGAATACCGTTCCGACGTCCCGGGATCGTCGATCGCGTCGGCGAGTCCCGCCTGCTCGACCCGTTCGGTCACCAGTACCGGTTCGTCCACATCGGACTTCCCCGAAGGCGGCACCGGTGACGAAAGTTCGCCCGCGCGCCGCCAAAGTGCCGCGAGGTCGGCCGCCGCGATCCGCCAGCGCGCGCCGGTCAGCAGCCGCGCGGCGGCACTGCCCGCGAGCGGATCGGCGAGCACCCGCAAGGTGCTGACCAGGTCCGCGACCTCGGGTTCGTCGAGAAGCCCACCGAGGCCGACGACCTCGACCGGGAGCCCGCGGGCCCGCATTTCCGCCGCGATCGGCGCCATGTCGGCCCGTCGCCGCACCAGTACCGCCGCCGTGGGCGGCTTTCCCGTCTCCTCCAAGGTTTCGAACCAGCGCTTCGCCACCGCGTCGGCCACCCACTCGCGTTCGGCGCGAATGTCGGGCAGCAACGCGGAGGCGATGTCGGCCCTCCCCGCGCCTTCCAGCGCCCGCAGGCGCGCGACGCCGAGCCCGCGATCCCGCAACGGCTGTGAGATGGCGTTGGCCAGTTCCAGCACCTCGGGTGGGTTCCGGAAACTGGTCAGCAGCCCGAAATCGAGCGCCGGGACGAGCCGTTCCCCGTTGTCGCGTGGAAAGTCCGTGGTGAAACGCGGCAGGTTCGCCGCACTCGCCCCACGCCAGCCGTAGATGGCCTGTGCCGGGTCGCCCACCGCGGTCACCGGCATCGGCGGCTGCTCGACGCCGCCGAACAGCGACCGCAGCAGGATCCGCTGGGCATGGCCGGTGTCCTGGTACTCGTCGAGCAGCACCGCGCCGTACCGTTCGCGCTCGCCGTCGACCACCGCCGGATAACTGGCGGCGAGCTGCGCGGCCAGCGACATCTGATCGGCGAAGTCGAGTGCGCCCTCGGCCCGCTTCCGCGCGTGATATGACTCGACCAACGGCAGCAAGGCGAGCCGGAACCGTTGCGCCGCCATGACTTCGGCCAGCTTCTGCGGCAACGAAGCACGCTGCCCCTTCGCTTTCGGGGCGTTCTCGATGACGTCGCACAGCCAGGACGTGTACTGCGCCAGCCGTTCGGTTTCGACCAGATGCTCGCCGAGTTCCCCGGCCAGCGCCAGCAACTGCGCTGTCACCGTGGATGGCACGCGATCGGTGTCGAGATCATTGTCCCAAGTGGACACCACGCGATGCGAGAGCTGCCACGACGACGTCTCCGAAAGCAGCCGGACGCCGGGCTGGACGGGGAGCCGCAGGCCGTGTTCGGACAGCAGCCGCCCGGCGTACGCGTGATACGTCAGCACCGTCGGTTCCCCGGCGGTCACGGTCATGCGCAGGTCGCCGGTCGGGTCTATCTTGTCCAGCAGCCCCGATCCGACGAGGCGGCGCAGGCGTGTCCGGACGCGCTCACCGAGCTGACGGGCCGCCTTGCGGGTGAAGGTGAGGCCGAGGATCCGCTCCGGCGGCACGATGCTGTTGGCCACCAGCCACACCACGCGTGCGGCCATCGTCTCGGTCTTGCCGGCGCCGGCGCCCGCGACCACGAGCGACGGTTCGACGGGTGCGGCGATGACCTCGGCCTGCTCGTCGGTCGGGCTGTGCAGGCCGAGCGCGCGGGCGATCTCGGCCGGTTCGACCTGGCGCCGCTGGAGCTCGGAGATCACGGGCCGGTCACCTGCCTGCCCTCGGGCCGCAGTGGGCAGCAACCCCTTGCCGGGCACCGATCGCAGTCCGGGTTCTCGGTGACCTGGTACTCCGGCCCGGTGGCCGAACCGGCGGCCGAGCGCACCAGTTCGAGCCACTGCTTGCCGCCGTCGGAATCCAGCGGCGCCTGCTCACGCTGGGTGGAGCCGGTCTTGTTGTTGGACTTCGCGACATAGACCAGCCGCGCGCCACCGGGTTTCGAGCCGCCCTCGATCGCGCCGAGCAGCACGGCCAGCTGGTACGCGGCCAGCTGCGGATGCTGTTCGGCGTCGGAGGCGGAGATCGGGACCTTGCCGGTTTTGATGTCGATGACGACCGGACGGCCGTCCTTGTCCATCTCGACCCGGTCGACGCGGCCACGCAGCAGCACACGGACGTCGTCATCGCCCATCGGCAACTCGACTTCGATGTCCTGCTCGACCCCGGCTTCGATCAGTTCCTTGCGACTGGATTCCAGCCAGGTGACGAAATTCCGCAGCATCTGCTCGACCCGCGAACGCTCGCGGCGCGAGAACCACGGCGCACCCGCGTCGACCCGCACCCACGCGTCGTCGAGCGCCGCCCGGATCTGCTCGTCGCTGCTGCCACCCGCGACGGCCTGCGCGAGCCCGTGGACAAGGGTCCCGGTGACGGCGGCCAGCTGCGCCGGATCACTGCCGCCGTGGCGTTCGATCAGCCACCGCAGCGGGCATTTGACCAGAACCTCCACAGTGGACGGTGAAATCTTGATGAGGTCGCCAGGCCGGTGCACGGGCTCGTCGGTGGAGGGTTCGAGGAGGCCGTACCAGGTGCTCGGATGCGCGCCCGGCACGCCGGCGGCCGCCAGTTTGGCGAGCTGACGCGACGCCCGCTGCCGCCTTTCCGGTTCGCACTCCTCGTCGCAGACGACCTCGCGCAGTTCGCCGACGAGTTCGGCGAGCACCAGCGACCGTCCAGCCGGCTTCATCCGCGAATCGAGGCCGCCGTCGTCCGCGCCGTTCTCCTCCAGGTCGTCGATGAACCGCGAGGGCTGCTCGTCCTCCCCCGCGACCGCGCTGACCAGCAATGTCTTCCGCGCACGGCTCGCGGCAAGGTAGAACAGGCGCCGTTCTTCGGCGAGGATCGGTGCGGTGGCGGACACCTTTTCGTCGTCGACGCCGGACATGAGGTCGACCAGGCGCTCGACGCCGAGTACGGAACCCCGCAGCCGCAGGTCGGGCCAGCTGCCCTCCTGGACGCCCGCGATCGACACGACCGTCCACTCGCGACCGGCGGCCGCGTGCGCCGTCAGCAGTGAAACACCCTCGCTCTTCATGGCCGCGGGTGCCAGCGTGTCCCCCGCGATGTTCTGCGAGGACAGGTAATCCGCGAAGGACGCGACACTCGCCCGCGGCAATCTGTCGACATAGCGACCGGCCGCGTGGAAGAGCGCGACGATCGCGTCGAGGTCCCGATCCGCTTGCGAGCCAAGGGAACCGCCGCGATCGACCAGCCGGGTCATCCGTTGTTCGAGACCGCTGGCCTGCCACAGCTCCCACAACACCTGCTCGACGCCGTCACCACGCACCACGGCCTGGTGCGCGGCGTGCAGCAGGCCGCCGACGCGGCGCATCGGCAGCGACTCGGCGTCCGCCAGACCGGCGAGCACGTCGTTGGCGCGCAAGGCTTCCACCAGCAACTCGTCGCTGGAGCGCTGACCGCCACCCGCGAGTTCCAGTCGTCGCAGACCACGCCGGAGCCGCCGCAGGGCGAGCGGATCCGCGCCACCCAAGGCCGAAGACAGCAGCATCTCGGCGAGGTCGACGTCGAGGAGTTCCGGATCGGCGGCGAGCCGCAGCATCGCCAGCAACGGCCGGACGGCAGGCTGTTTCGCGAGCGGCAGTTCCTCGGTGGCCGAACCGATCGGTACTCCGGCAGCGCGCAAAGCACGTTGCAGGACAAGGAAAGTGCGTGCGGGCGACCGGACGAGCACCGCCATCTCTGACCACGGCACGCCATCGACGAGGTGCGCGCGGCGGAGCTGATCGGCGATCCAGCTCGCCTCGGACGCCGGGGTCGGCATCAGGCGGACGCGGACGGCCCCACCCTCGGCGTCCGGCGCGTCGACGAGCTTGCGGTGCGCCGACGAACCGGAAAGCACGGACCCGAGTTTCGTGACGGCCGTGCGGATCACCGGGGCGAGCCGGTGCGCGGTGGTCAGCAGCACGGTGCGCTCACCGTCGGGGTCCGCGTCGGCGAACAGCCGGGGATCCGCGCCACGGAAGGAGAACACGGACTGATCGGGATCACCCGCGACGACGAACTCGTCGGCCGCGTACCCGATGAGGCGGATGAGCTGGGTCTGCAACGGATCGAGGTGCTGGGCGTCGTCGACGAACAGGTGCCGGACGCGACGCTGCTCACGTTCACGCAGCTCCGGGTCGTCTTCCAGGGCCAGCAGCGCGGAAGTGACCAGCTCGGCGGCGTCCAGCGCGGGCGCGCTCGCGACACCGAGCGCGTTGCCACCCGCGCCCTGCAACAACGTCACCTCTTCGTACTGGCTCCAGAAATGCCCGGCCGCGATCCACTCGTCGCGGCCGCGCCGCCTGCCGAGTTCGGCCAGGTCCTCCGGGCCGAGCCCGCGTTCGGCGGCGCGCAGCAGGAGGTCGCGCAGCTCCTCGGCGAAACCGGGGACGTTCAGCGCGGGCCGCAGCTGCTCCGGCCAGTCGAGCGCGCCCTCTTCGAGGTCGCCGGCGAGCAGCTCGCGGACGACGACGTCCTGCTCCGCCCCCGCCAGCAACCGCGGCGGCGGGAGTTCGTCGGCCTGTGCCTCCATCCGCAACAGCGCGTACGCGTAGGAATGCACTGTGCGCACGAGTGGCTCGCGGATGGTGCGCGGCAGCGGATCCTCTTCCGGATCGGTGGTGAGCCGGTGGGTGATGTCGGCACGCAGGGCGTCGGCCGCCTTGCGCGAGGTGGTCAGGATGAGCACGCTCTCCGGATCCGCGCCCTCGGCGATGCGCCGCGACGCCGCCGACGCCAGCAGCGCCGTCTTGCCCGTCCCCGGGCCGCCGAGGACCCGGCGGAAGCCGTCCGGGGCGGCCAGGAGGCGGCGGGCACCCGAGTCCCATTGGAATGACGGCGTGCCGGTGACCGGCGTGCGGACCAGCCGCGCGTCGGTTCCTGCCGCTGTTCGCCGCCCGTTCACGCCCACGATGGAACCACGCCCCGCCGACACAACCTCGCAGCGGCACGGCAAAGTGGTCCCATGGATGACGAACTGCATGAGCGGGTGCGCGAGGTCATCGCGAGCGTTCCCGCCGGGTCGGTCGCGACTTATGGGGATATAGCGTCGGTTTCGGGGGCGCCGTCGCCGCGGCTGATCGGCCGGATCCTCAGCGAGGACGGCCAGGACCTGCCTTGGCACCGTATTCTGCGCGCCGACGGGACCCCGGCGCCGCATCTGGTCCACGAACAGCTGGAACTCCTGCGCGCGGAGGGCGTCTTGGGCGACGGGCAGCGCGTCGACCTGCGGAAATACCGGTGGCAGCGTGATCCCGGTGACGACGCGGGCTCGGGCGGCCTCTTTTAGGTTAGCCTCGCCTAATGAGTTACATCGAGGCGAAGGTGGCCGGCGTCCAGCGACTCACCCCACATATGAGCAGGGTGACTTTCTCGGGGGCGACACTGGAAGACCAGGCGCCTGACCAGTACCTGAAGGTATTCTTCCCGCAGCCCGGCCAGACGGAGCCAGTGCTGCCCGCGCCGCTGGCCGGCGGCGAGGTGTACTCCTGGTACAAGACCTACCTCGCGATGCCGGACGACGTCCGCCCGCCGATGCGGACCTACACCGTGCGCGCGCTGCGGCCGTCTGCGCGGGAAGTCGACATCGACTTCGTACTGCACGGCGACGAAGGCCCCGCCTCTTCATGGGCTTCGCGCGCTTCGGAGGGCGACAAGGTCGCTTTCCTCGGGCCGCACGGGCTCTACCACGTCCCCGAGGGAACGACCTGGCAACTGCTGATCGGCGACGAGACCGCGATCCCCGCGATCGGCGCGATCGTCGAGGCCCTGCCCACCGGGACGCGAGCAGCGATCTACATCGAGATCAGTGATCGCGAAGACCGGCAGGTGTTCGAAACGCAAGGGACGGTCGAGCTGCGCTGGGTCGTGCGGGGCTCCTTGCCCGTCGGCGAGGCGGTACTGGACGCCGTCCGGAAAGCGGACCTGCCGGGCGGGACGCCTTACGCGTGGATCTCGGGTGAGGCGAACATGGTGAAACTGGCGCGGCGGCATCTCGTGCGGGAGCGCGGGGTCGACAAGCGGGCCATTTGTTTCACCGGATACTGGCGGCAGGGGCTGAGCGAAGAGGCCGCCGGGCGGGAAGCCCTGCGGCAGGCGGAGAGCGGCGAGGCTCCGGCCGAGGAGGACTGAGGTCTTCTGGTGTCTTCTGGTGGTACATGAAGGCCCCCTTGCTTGCGCTAGGCGCACGGAAGGGGGCCTTCATGTAGTTGGGGGGCGCGGCGGGGGGCGGGCGCGGGCGCGGCCGGTTCGGGGCGCGGCAGGGGCGGGCGGGGCCGATTGGGGGCGCGGCGGGGGCGGGCGCGGCCGGTTCGGGGCGCGGCAGGGGCGGGACGTCACGTACGGGGCAGGGTCAGGCATGTCAGGAGGGGACCCCTTAAGACACTTTTCGTCCTAAGGGGTCCCCTCCTGACGTACCTGGCCGACCCGCCGCCCCCTGATCTGCGAAAAGAGAGCAAGGGACCTTTGCTATCACTTTCGGGCCTGCCCCCTCAGGACTGCTCCCTCCGACCTCTCACTCAGGCCTACGGTCCCGACAGGACCCAACAGGACCACAGAACCCACAAGGACCACAGAGCCACGCCACAAACGGGGCCTCAGTGCGGCACCCAAAGCGTCACCCGGGTCCCCCGCCCCGGATGCGAGTCGATGGTCCCCCGCCCGCCGACCTCGGCCAGCCGCGCCATGATCGACTGGCTGATCCCGAAGCCCGGCGGCCGGTCCAGCATGCTGAAGCCGGTCCCCTGGTCCCGCGCGATGACCGCGATGCCGCCTTCGCGCTCTTCGACGCGAAGCACGACCTGTTTCGTCCCGGCGTGCTTCACGGTGTTTCGGAGCGCTTCGCGGACGGCGTCGCGGATGGCGGTCCGGCGGGCGTGGGAGAGCCGGTAGTCCTCTTCGGTCTCGGCCGCGACGAGTTGGGTGCGGAGGCCGTCGCGCGCCATTTCGGTGGCGACCTCGGCGAGGTCCGCGGCGAGCCCGCGGGCCGACGGTGAGTCCGGGCCGATCAGTTCGCGCCGCAGTTCGGCGGCTTGCGCCCGCGCGGTCGCGCGCATCTCGGCGAGCCGTTGCGCGGCGGCGGAATCGTCGTCCGGCGCTTCGAGGCCCATCGCTTCCAGTGTTTGCAGCACGGAGTCGTGCATGACCCGTTGAGTGCGCAGACGCTCGGTCCGTTGCCCGCGCCGCATCCCGATCCCGAGCGCGAACCGGGTGCCGACGCCGAGCAGAATCAGGATCCCCGCCGTGGTCACCATCGCCACGACCAGCGCGATCATGCAGCCAACCGAACGGCTCACCGCGAGCGGTTCGTCGATCGGCAGGCCGCCGGCGAAGGTCAGGAACGCCCGGAACGGGAAGGCCGCGGCCAGCAACACGAACGCGGCGGGCAGCCCGAACGACAGCGTCCACAACGCGATCGTCCCCACCAGCCACGTCCACGCGACGTCGATGGCGAACGGCTGGATCGCGGTCGGCGCGGTCATGGCGACGAACGTCGTGAACACCATGCCCACCGCGAGATCGGCGTACATCAGCCGTCCGGACGTCTTCGCCCGGATCCCGCGGCCCCGCACCACCCACCAGACCGCGAAGACGTTCAGCAGCACCGCCAGTATCGTCGTGCTCAGCACCGGCACGATCCCGGCCGACCCGTTCGCGACGAGGAAACCGATGTACACCTTGGGGAACGCGGCCACGCGGTAGAAGATCGGGCCGAGCGCGGAGTAGCGGATCGCCCGCATCAACAAGGAATCCGCGGAGTCTTCCCGATAACGCCAGTCGGGAACGGAATCGGGGTCGGGTGCTTCGTCGGGCGGGCTCGCGCCCAGCACCGAGGATCCCTTTCGCAACATAGCGCGCACGAAGGTGACCGATTGCGACTCGGACATCCGCCGCCCTTCCGTGCGTCCGGTGTGTCGAGCCTGGCAAAGGGGACTTGCCCCGTCAAGACGGCCGAATGCGCATCAACCGAGTTCTGAGACGAGCAGTTTCACCAGTGCGCCCAGGCGCTGCCGTTCAGGCTGGACGGTCGGCACCCCGGCGGCTTCCAGCGGCGCCGCTGTCACCGGTCCAACGCACGCGCACAGCACCGGACCTCGTAAAGCCGCAAGGAATTCCTCGCGACGCGACCCCGCCAGCACGAGAAGATTCGCCGCGGCCGGAGCGGAAGTGCACGCGAGCGCGGCCACCCGCCCGGCGAGCACACTTTCGACGAGATCGTGCACAGGTGCGACGTCCGAAGGCGAAAGCCAGCGATACGGCTGTGCCTGGACGACTTCCGCGCCGGACTCCCGCAGCAGTCCGGTAAGTTCGGGCAGCAGAGTGCCGTGCAATTGGACGGCGACCCGCTCCCCGCGGACACCGGCGTCACGCAAACCTTCGAACAGTTCGGCGTTGCTCTCTTCCGGCGCGGAGAACTCCTCACGCAAACCGGCGCCACGCACCGCGCCTGCCGCTTTCGGCCCACGCACGAAGATCCGTGACTCCTTCAGCCGCGCCAGCAGCGGCTCGTGCAGTCCCCAGCCCTCCGCCGCCGAGAGCCAGCCACGGAGCCCTGCGCCGGTGGTGACAGCGGTGAACCCGACCGGTTCGGCCAGGACGGCGTCCGTCGCCATGCGTAGCTCGGTGTCGTCGGGCAGCGGGACGATGCGAATGGTGGGCGCGTGCAGCACGGTCGCGCCGTGCCGTTCGAGGGCGGCGATGAAGTCGTCCGCCCGCCGCTCCGCGGTGATCCCGATCGTGATACCGCTGAGGTCAGCCATAACGCGCGCCCATCTTCCTGATCTCCTCCGCCAGCCGCTCACGCAGGTCCGCCGGTTCGAGCACTTCGAGGTTCCCGCCGAACCGCAGCAGTTCACCGACGGCCGGTTCTCCCGGTTCGACCGGCAGTTCCATCTCCAGCCAGTCGTCCTCGCCGGGCTCGGCGCCGTCTTCGACCGCTTCCCGCAACGCCCGTACGCCGACAGCGCCCAGATAGAACGGTAGGAGTATGCGGGCGAACTCGTTCAGGCGGACCCGCGCCACCCGCGGATACATCCGCTTCTCGAACTGTTCCGACCACTCCTGCCAGTAGCGCGCGAGGTCGAAGTCGGACGGCCGCTCGAAGGTCTCGCCGAGATCATCGAGCTCCTCGATCCGGGAGACGCGGTACGTCCGGTCGTTCCCGTCGCATCGCGCCGCGAGATACCAGTTCCCCGCCTTGAGGATCAGGCCCAGCGGGTCGAGCACGCGCTCCACCTTCTTCTGTCCCCAGCGTTCGTACCGGACCTTGATCCGCCGCGCGTGCCACACCGCGTCGGCCAGTTCGGACAAGCGCGGCAGGCTCTCGATCCCGCGATGCCACCCCGGGACGTCCAGATAGAACCGGTCGGAGACCTTGCTCGCCCCGTCCCGCAGTTCGGCAGGCATCGCCGCGTGCAGTTTGAGCTGCGCGGCGGCGAGGACGGTGCCCAGCCCGAGTTCGGCCGCGGCACCCGGCAACCCGGCCAGCGAAAGTGATTGCGCCTCCTCCTCGGTGAGCCCGGTCAGCCGCGTCCGATAGCCGTCGACCAGCTGATATCCACCCGTGCGACCGCGATCGGCGTACACCGGGACGCCGGCCGCCGACAGCGCCTCGACATCGCGGTAGACGGTCCGGACCGACACCTCCAGTTCGGTCGCCAGTTCGTCGGCTGTCATCCGGCCGCGGTTCTGCAACAGGAGGAGGACCGACAGGAGTCTGCTCGCACGCATGAATCCAGTATCGCCGAAAAACCTGACATGATCTGACAGGTTTCACTGACAGGGTGACTTCCATGAACACCTTCGCCATGAAGAACTGGGACGAAAGCATCGTCAGCGGCACCGACGGCGGCCCACGCGTCGCCTACGCCCATGCCACGCTCGCCTACAGCGGGCTGATCGACGGCGAGTCGATCGTGGACTATCTGCTGTACTACGCGGGTGAGGGCTACGACGGCAACGGCACGACGGCCCCGGGGCTCGAACGCATCGAGGGCAGTGTGGACGGACGCAAGGGAAGCTTCGTGATCAAGCACGACACCGGGTTCGACGCGAAAGGCATCTCGTCGGCGTTCACTGTCGTCGAAGGCTCCGGAACGGGTGAACTCGCCGGGATCACCGGGTCCGGCACCACCACGGGCGCCCTCGGCGAGCCGACGATGTCCTACACGCTCGAATACGCCCTCTAGGAGGACGGGTGCTTGAGGTCGATCGCGAGCAGGTGCTGGCGTACCGGATCGCGGCCCACGGACTGCACCGCGAGGAGACGGACGCGACCGCGGCGGCCGTATTCGACCTCGGCCTGCAGGATTCCGTTCGCGACACCGCGCTGCTGGGGCTCGCCGCCCGTGTCGACGGCGAGATCCGGCCCGCCGTCTGGGACGACCCGCGCTTCGTGCTCGCCTGGACGCACCGCGGCGCACCGCACTTCCACCGCCGCGTGGAACTGGACGCGATCAGGGCCGCTCTCGTACCACTCGACGAGAAGGACGCGATGGCCCGGATCCTCTGGCAGCGCAAGCAGGTCGAGGACGCCGGAATGTCCGCCATGGACGCCCTGTTCACCGCCGCGAACGCGATCCGCAAGGTCGTCACGGGCGTGCAGACCAAGGGCACGGCGAGCGGCGCGGTCACGAAACTGATCCCCGACGGCCTCTCGTACGCCTGTCGCGGCTGCGGTGTCGTGCACATCTACGAACAGTTGATGCGGGTCGCGTCGATCCACGCCGGTGTCCGGCTGGAGCCGGGCGCGAAGCCGGCGACGTTGGCGCCCTTGGAGAAGCGGGGTGCCGTGAAATCCTCGCCGGACGTCAAGGCCGCCACCCGCGTGATCGAGGGCTATCTGCGGATCAACGGTCCGGCCGCGCCCGGCGACGCGGCCACCTACGTCGGGACGACGCGCACCGGCGTCGACGCGATGTGGCCGGGGAACCTCGTGGAAGTCCGTGTCGACGGCAAGAAGGCGTTCCTGCCGGAGGATCGGATGTCGTTGCTGGAGAACCCACCGGAGCCGGACGTGGTCCGGTTGCTGCCGCCGCTGGATCCGTTCGTCCAGGCACGGGACCGGTCCGTGCTGGTGCCGGACAAGGCACGGCAGAAGGAAGTGTGGAAGATCCTCGGCAATCCCGGTGTCCTGCTGGCCGACGGCGAGATCGCCGGGGTCTGGCGGGCCAAGGCGAGCGGGAAGAAGCGGCTGGACTTCACCGTCGCCTCCTTCGACGCCGTCCGCCCGGCCGTGCGGAAGGCGGCCGAGGAGGAGTCCGCCCGCGTCGCCGCGGCACGGGAGTTCCCCGATCACCGCGTTTCCTGGAACTGACGGCGGCACGATCCGCAATTAGTCCTCTGGTTGCGGTGTGGCCCCGCCTGCCTACGTCATCCGCACACGTGCTTGAACCCGTCACACGCGAGTTACGCCTTCAAGCACGCGAGTTCCGTCTTCAAGCACGCGTGTGACGGGTTCAGGCACGCGAGGTCCGCCATCTAGTTGCACGTGCAAGGACCGCAACTAGAGGACTAATTGCGGGGGGAGGACGCAACGCGGGGGTCACGGGTCCACGGCCAGGCGGTACCCGCGTTTCACCACCGTCTGGACGAGTTTCGGGGCGCCCAGGGAGCTGCGGAGGCGCCCGATGGCCGTCTCGACGGCGTGTGCTTCGCCGCCGCCGGGCAGCGCCGAGATCAGCTCCCGCCGGGAGACCACCCGGCCCGGCGACTCCGCGAGCGCCTTCAGCATGGCCATCGGCGCGGGTGCGACGTCGCACCACTGCCCGTCGACCAACGCGGCCTGACCACGGAGTTCGATACTCCGCCCACCCGCGGTCAGCCGGGGCGAGCGGGCTTCGAGCGCGTCCGACACCGTCCGCGCCAGCGCCCCGATCCGCGACCGCGCGGGCTGCACGGTCGGGACGCCGAGCGCCGCGAGCGGCCCGGCCGTGATCGGCCCGACGCACGCCACCACGACCCGCTTTTCCAGCGCCTGAACGATTCCCGGCAGCCGCCCGGTCCGCTTGGCCATCGCCAGCATCGACGCGACGGCCGGCGCGCTGGTGAACGGCAGCGCGTCCACCGCGCCGTCGAGTACGGCGTCCAGCAGCCTGTCCAGCGGTCCCGGATCGGCGGGTCGGACCCAGCGGTAAACCGGGACCTCGATCACCTCGGCACCGGCGGCGCGCAGACTGTCCACAAAGTACGGAAGTGGTTCGCCATGCAGCTGGACCGCGATCCGCTGACCGTCCACACCGGACTCCAGCAGATGCCGCAGCACCTCGGCGTTGCTCTCCGACGCGGGCGAGTAGTCCTCCGAGAGCCCGACAGCGCGGATGGCGCCTTTGGCCTTCGGGCCACGCGTGTGCAGCGACGACTTTCCCAGCCTGTCGAGCAGCTCCTCCCCCAGCCCCCAGCCTTCCGCGGCCTCGATCCAGCCGCGGAAGCCGATTCCGGTCGTCGCGACGACGGCGTCCACGCGCTCTTCCAGCAGCCGCGTGGTCGCCGCCCGGAGTTCGGTGTCGTCGGCGAGTGGCACGATCCGGATCGCCGGGCCGTAACGCACGGTCGCCCCCTTGCGCACGAACAGCGCGCCGAGCTCGTCCGCTCGTCGCGCCGCCGTGATTCCGATGACGAATCCCGCTAAGGGAGGCACTTCTGTCACGGGGAAGCTTCCACCTCCACCACGCCACCGGTGACCCGCACCCGGTACGCCTCGACCGAGACGCCCTCGGCGTCGAGACATTCGCCGGTCCGCAGGTCGAACCGTTCCTTGTACACCGGTGAGGCCACCACGGGCACCCCACCGGCGTCGCCGACGATCCCGCGCGACAGCACCGCCGCCCCGCTGACCGGGTCCAGATTGGACAGTGCGTACCACCGGCCGCCGGGGAGCCGGAAGATCGCCACCTGCCCGCCGTCGTCAAGCAGGGCGGCGACGCCGGACCACTCGGGGACCGCACCCGCCACGCAGATCGCGGTCCAGGTGCGCTCGATCGACGTCGTCATCGCTTCACCTCCGGAATGCCCAGCAGTACGGGCACCTTCTGCTCGCGTTCGGTCCGGAACGAGATCGTCGGGTCCGGCGTGCCCGGCGCGTTGACAAACGATGTGAACTTCGCCAGCTTCTCCGGATCCTCCAGCACACCACGCCACTCGTCCGCGTAATCCCCGACGTGCTTGGCCATCGCCGCGTCGAGGTCCTCGCAGATCCCGAGTTTGTCATCGACGATCACCGCGCGCAGGTGGCCGAGCCCGCCGTCCATCTCCTCGACCCACGGCGCGGTACGCTGCAACCGGTCGGCCGTGCGGACGTAGAACATCAGGAACCGGTCGATCGTGCGGATCAGCGTCTCGGTGTCCACTTCGGACACCAGCAGGTCCGCGTGCCGCGGCGTCGCACCGCCGTTGCCGCCGACGTAAAGGTTCCAGCCCTTGTCCGTGGCGATGATGCCGAAGTCCTTGCTGCGTGCCTCGGCACATTCCCGCGCACAGCCCGAAACCGCGGACTTCAGTTTATGCGGTGAGCGCAGGCCCCGGTAACGCAGTTCGAGTTCGATGGCGAGCCCGACACTGTCCTGCACGCCGTACCGGCACCACGTCGAGCCGACACACGATTTCACCGTGCGCAAAGACTTCCCGTACGCGTGGCCCGATTCGAACCCGGCGTCGACGAGGCGCCGCCAGATCAGCGGGAGCTGATCCACGGTGGCGCCGAACAAGTCGATCCGCTGTCCGCCGGTGATCTTGGTGTACAGCCCGAAATCCATCGCCACCTGTGCGATCACCATCAGCTTCTCCGGCGTGATCTCGCCGCCGGGGATCCGCGGCACCACCGAGTAGGTCCCGTTGCGCTGAAGGTTCGCGAGGAACTTGTCGTTGGTGTCCTGCAGGGTCGCCTGCTCACCTGCCAGGATATGTCCGTTGCCGAGCGTCGCGAGGATCGAGGCGATCGCGGGTTTGCAGAGGGCGCAACCGGTTCCGGTGCCATACCGGTCGATCATCTCACTGAACGTGCTGATCCGCGTGGCTTGCAGGATCTGGAACAACTCCGCGCGCGACTGCGGGAAGTGCTCGCACAGCGCCTTGGACTGCTCCACCCCGCAAGCCGTCAGCAGCTTGCCCAGCAGCGGAACGCATGATCCGCACGCGGTCCCGGCGCGGGTGCGGCCCTTGATCTTCGCGACCGAATCACAGCCCTCTTCGGTGATCGCGTGCGTGATGGCTCCCTTGGAAACCGCGTTGCACGAACAAATCTGCGCGGCGTCGGGAAGTGCGTCGACACCGACCGCCGCCCCACCGCCCGCCGGAGCGAGGATCGCACCGGGCTCGGCAGGCAACGGCCGCCCGACCATCGCACGCAACGTGTTGAACTCACTCGCGTCGCCGACCAGCACGCCGCCGAGTAACGTCTTCGAGTCGTCCGAGATCACGAGTTTCTTGTAGGTCCCGGCGACGGCGTCGTTGAACGCGACCTCCAGCGCGCCCTCGGTCGCCGCGTGCGCGTCGCCGAAACTGGCGACGTCGACCCCCATGAGCTTCAGCTTTGTCGACATGTCGGGTTCGGGGAACGTGCCCTCGCCACCGGTCAACCGCGCCGCGACGACCTCCGCCATCGCATACCCCGGCGCGACGATGCCGTACACCTTTCCCGCGACGGCAGCGCATTCGCCGATCGCGTACACCGCCGGATCGGACGTCCGGCAGGATTTGTCGACCAGGATGCCGCCCCGTGCGCCGACTTCCAGCCCGGACGAGCGGGCGAGGTCGTCACGCGGCCGGATCCCGGCGGAGAACACGACCAGGTCGACGTCGAGTTCGGTACCGTTTCCGAGCCGGGCGAGGTAACGCTCGCCGTCCGGCTCGATGGCGTCGGTCGACGTTCCCGTGTGGACGGTCACGTCGAGTTCGGTGATCAGCCGCCGCAGCAGCCCACCGCCACCCTCGTCGACCTGCAGTGGCATCAGACGCGGCGCCATTTCGACGACATGCGGTGAGAGTCCCATATCCCGCAACGCTTTCGCGGCTTCGAGGCCGAGAAGTCCGCCGCCGATGACGACCGCCGAACGCCGACCGCGCCCGGGTCGCTGAGCGGCTTCCCGGATGGCATCGAGATCCTCGATCGTCCGGTAGACGAAGCAGCCCGGGAGATCGTGACCGGGCACCGGCGGGACGAACGGCCGCGAACCAGTCGCGAGGACGAGCGCGTCGTACGGCTGCTCGTGGCCGGACTCGGTGACGACGATCTTCCGCGAGCGGTCCACCGAAGCCACCGCGTCACCGAGCCGCAGTTCGACCTGCGAGTCCCCGGCGTAGTCCGCGCCGTCCAAAGAAAGCGATTCCGGATCCCAGGTGTCTACATAGGACGTCAGCGCGACACGGTCGTAGGCCGGCCGAGTCTCCTCGGCGAGGACCACCACCTGCCATTCGCCGGACTTGTCCTCCGCACGCACCGCTTCGACGAGCCGGTGCGCGACCATCCCGTGTCCCGCGACGACGAGTTTCCGCATCAGACCTCCACCCCGGCGAGCGCCAGACCTCGGGTGCTCGCCACCTCCGTCTGCTGTTTGCGCAGGTACACCGCCCACGTGACGGTGAAGCACAACCCGTAGAAGACCAGGAAGGCGACGAACGCCGGCACCCCGCTCTTGGTGTCCGCGAACGACTGCCGGAAGGCGAGGTTGATGAACAGCCCGCCGAGTGCGCCGATCGCCCCGGCCAGCCCGATCAGCGCGCCGGAAAGCTTGCGTGCCTTCAACATTTCCAGTGTCTCGTCGGCACCTTCGCTGATCGCGACCTTCGCCTTGGCGCGAAAGATCGCGGGGATCATCTTGTACGTCGAACCGTTGCCGACCCCGGTCAGGACGAACAACACGATGAACGCGACGGTGAACAACGCCAGCGAGTTCGACGTCGAAGCGAGGATCAGCACCACCGTGGCCGCGGCCATCCCGACGAACGTCGCGAAGGTGACCTTGCCGCCGCCGATCCGGTCGGACAGCCAGCCACCCGCCGGACGGGAGAACGAACCGAGCAGCGGCCCGAGGAACGTCACGGCGGCCGCCTGCAGCGGGGTGCGGCCGAACTGGTTCTGCAGCACCAGCCCGAAGGCGAAGCTGTACCCGATGAACGAGCCGAACGTGCCGACGTAGAGGAACGACATCACCCACGTGTGTGGATCCTTGACGACCTCACGCATCGCCTTGGTGTCGCCCTTCATCGAGGCGAGGTTGTCCATGAAGAAGTACGCGCAGGTCGCGGCCAGCACAATCAGCGGGAGGTAGATCGCCAGCACCAGCCGGGGCGCGGCCGCGCCGACGGTGCCGATGACCAGCAGCCCGATCAGCTGGATCGCCGCCACGCCGAGGTTTCCGCCACCCGCGTTGAGCCCGAGCGCCCAGCCCTTGTGCTTCTCCGGGTAGAAGGCGTTGATGTTGGTCATCGACGACGCGAAGTTCCCGCCTCCGACCCCGCCGAGTGCGGCGATCAGCAGGAACGTGCCGAGCGGAGTACCCGGCTGCATCGCGATCGCCGCCAGGACGGTCGGCACCAGCAGCAGCAAAGCGCTGACGATCGTCCAGTTCCGGCCGCCGAACCTCGCTACGGCGAAGGTGTACAACGGCCGCATGAGCGCGCCGATCAACGTCGGTGTGGAGACCAGCAGGAACTTGTCGGCGGGTGAGAATCCATACTGCGGCCCCATGAACAGGACCATCACCGACCACAGTGTCCAGACGGAGAAGCCGATGTGCTCGGCCAGGACGGAAAACCAGAGGTTGCGGCGGGCGATTTTCTTCCCGGTCTCCTCCCAGAACCGCTCGTTCTCCGGATCCCAGTGCTCGATCCAGCGCTTGCCGCTTTGACTGGGCCTGGGCGACATGAGGTCCTCCTCGGTGGATGCGTTCGGGTTCATTGCGCGGCCAGCCACTTCGCGACCCCGCCGACGGCGTCCTCGCAGCCGCCGCAGCCGGTCGTCGCCCGGGTCGCCCCGGCGAGGGCGGGGACGTCGGTGGCGCCGCCGCGCCAGGCGTCGACCAGCCGCCCCTTGGTCACCGCGTTGCAGCGGCAGATGACCGCCGACGCCGGCAGGTCGGCCGGGCTCGACGCCGACGGCGCCCCGGCAGGCAGTGCGCGGCCGAGCAGGACGGCGAGCCGGTCTTCTGGCACCGGTGTGCGCCGGTCGTAAAGCTGGGTGATCGTCGCGGCGGCGTCAGGCAGGCCGAGCAGGATCGCGCCTGTCACCAGGTTTTCGCGGAGGACGAGCTTGCCGTAGCGGCAGCCCGCCGGGTCGCTGAAGGTGAGCACCTCGGCGTCCGGGTCGCCGGCACCGGTCATCGTCTCACCGAGTGCGGTGAGGTCGATGCCGCGGGCTTTGAGCCGGGTCACCGGTCGCGTACCGCGATACCGGGACGACGCCTTGGTCCCGGTGACGAGGTCGGCGACGACCGCGGCTTGCTCCCACGCGGGCTGCACCAGTCCGCCGAACGCACCGGGATGCCTGGCGCAGTCACCGATCGCGTGAATGCGGCCGTCGCTGGTGCGCAGCAGATCGTCGACGACGATGCCGCCCTCGACGGTCAGCCCGGCGTCCACGGCCAGTTTCGTCTCGGGCCGCACGCCGGTCGAGACGACGATAAGGTCGGCGGGGATATGCGTGCCGTCGTCGAGTTTGAGCCCGTCACCGCTGACATAGCGGGCGGCGCCGACGCCGAGCCGGAAGCCGACGCCGAGTTCTTCGAGCTTCCTGGTCAGCACCCGCGCGGCTTCCGCGTCCAGCTGTCGTTCCATGATGTACGGCATCGGATGTACGACGGTGACGAGATTTCCCCGTCCGGCAAGGCCTCGCGCGGCTTCGAGGCCGAGCAGGCCACCGCCGAGGACGGCGACCGGCGCGCCCAGTCTGGCGGCGTCGAGGATGCGGGCGCAGTCGTCGAGAGTGCGGAACGCGACGACGTCCGGGCCGGTTTCGAGGCCTTCGACGGGTGGCATCCACGGGTTGGCGCCGGTGGCGAGCACAAGTACGTCGTAGTCCACAGTGGACCCGTCGTCGAGGTGGATCCGTCGCGTGGCGCGGTCGATCGACGTCGCGGCGACCCCTCGGCGCAGGTCCGCGCTGGTGCGGGACGGCCAGTCGTCGTCGTGGAGCCGGACGGCTTCGGGCCGCATGGTCCCGGCGACCACCGACGAGAGCAGCACCCGGTTGTAGGCGGTGTGCTCCTCGGCGCCGACGACGGTGAGCCGGACGCGCTCGCCGCCCGGGTCACGCCGCTGGATCTCGTCCGCGAGCCGCGCGCCCGCCATCCCGTAACCGGCGATGACCACCGACCGGGGGCTCATGCGACGACCTCGGCCGGGGTGAGCGCGACCGCGCACACCTTGAACTCGGGCATCCGGCTGGTCGGGTCGAGTGCCGGGTTGGTCAGCAGGTTCGCGCGGCCCTCGCCGGGAAAGTGGAAGGGCAGGAACACCAGATCCGGGCGCAGCGACGGCACGTACCGGACCCGCGCGAGGGTCTTCCCGCGCCGCGACCGCACGACAGCGAGGTCACCCTCGGCCAGGCCCGCGTGCGCGGCGGTGTCCGGATGAACTTCCACGAAAGCCTCCCCCACGACGTCGTTCAGCTCCTTGACCAGCCGGGTCTGCGCACCGGACTGGTAGTGCTGCAGGACCCGGCCCGTGGTGGCCTGCAAGGGGAATTCGGCGTCGGGGAGTTCGGCCGGGCCGACGTGGTCCACCGGCACGAACCGCGCGCGGCCGTCCGGATGCGCGAAGGCGTCGAGAAACATCCGAGGCGTACCGGGATGCGTCTCCGCCGGGACCGGCCAGTACAGGGCCTCACCGGCGCGCAGCCTGTCGTAAGTGATGCCGGAGTAGTCGGCGACGCCGCCTTTGGACGCCTGGCGCAGTTCGGTGAAGACGGTCTCGGCGTCATCCGGGAACCGGCCGTCGGGCTGGCCGAGCCGCCGGGCCAGTTCCGAGAGCACGTACAGATCGGTCTTCGCCCCGGACGGCGGGTCGATCGCCTTGCGGCGCAGGAGGATCCGGCCTTCCAGGTTGGTCATCGTGCCGTCTTCCTCCGCCCACTGCGTGACCGGCAGAACGACGTCGGCCAGCGCCGCGGTCTCCGAAAGGACGAGATCCGAGACGACCAGGAAGTCCAAAGAGGACACTTTGCGCTGAATGTTCCCGGCACCCGGCGCGGAGACGACGGGGTTGCTGCCGAACACCATGAGCGCACTCGGCCCGTCGTCCGTGCCGAGTGCCTGCAACAGTTCGACGGCCGAACGGCCGGGCCCCGGCAGGGATTCCGGTGGCACACCCCAGACTCCGGCGACGTACTCGCGGGCGGCGGAGTCGTCGATCTTGCGATAGCCGGGAAGCTGGTCTGCCTTCTGTCCGTGTTCGCGTCCGCCTTGGCCGTTTCCCTGTCCGGTCAGGCAACCGAACCCGGAGCCCTCGCGTCCGGGAAGACCGAGCGCGAGTGCGAGATTGATCCAGGAGTTCACCATCGCGGTGCCGTTGGCGTGCTGCTCGGTGCCACGCGCGGTCAGGATGTAGGCGTTGCGGGCAGCGGCGAGCTTCGCGGCGGCCCGGCGCTGGTCGGCCGCCGAAACCCCGGTGACCTGCTCGGCGCGCTCCGGCCACCAGGCCGCGACCGTGCGCCACAGCTCGCCGAAGCCGTTCGTGCGCTTGTCCACATAGGACTCATCGAGCAGGCCGTCGGCGACGACGGCGTGCAGGATCCCCAGCGCGAGAGCGAGATCGGTCCCCGGCGCGGGTGCGAGATGCAGCCCGGCGAGTTCGGCGGTCGGCGTCCGGCGCGGATCGACGACGATCAGGTCCGCACCCCGCAAATGCTGTATGAACGGCGGCATCGTCTCGGCCGGGTTCGCGCCGATCAGGAGGACTGCGTCTGCGTCGGCGAGATCCGTCACGGGGAACGGCATCCCGCGGTCGGCGCCGAAGGCCTTGATCCCGGCGGCTGCCGCCGAGGACATACAAAAGCGGCCGTTGTAGTCGATCTGTGCGGTACCCAGCGCGACCCGCGCGAACTTTCCCAGCAGATAAGCCTTTTCGTTGGTCAGCCCACCGCCGCCGAAGACGGCGACCGAGTCGGCTCCACTGGCCACCCGGATTTCGGTGAGCCGCCGCGCGACAAGATCGAGTGCCTGTTCCCAGGTCGCGGGACGGAGTTCGCCGTCGACACGGATGAGCGGCGTCGTCAGCCGGGACGGCGAGGTGAGGAGTTCTCCCGACGTCCACCCCTTCTGACACAGGCCACCGGCGTTGACCGGGAAGTCGCGCGGGGTGACGCGGGTGCCGTCGAGGCTCATCCCGCACTGCAGGGCGCAGTATGGGCAGTGCGTGTCCACCGCGGTTCGGGCGGGGGCGGCGAGCGGCACGGGAGCACCTCCAGGCGTCGATTGCGCTTGAAGGTAGGTAGGCCGTGTTACCTGAGAACTCCTGAATGTTTCAGGCGTTTGACATTGCCTGCCTTCGACGCGGGTCACACCGTGAGGTCACGGGAGCTATGAACCGTGTGTATAGACGATGCGTATACACACTGTGTATAGTCGCCGCCATGTCCATCGGGAACACCCTGCTCGGCCTGCTCGAAGGCGGCCCCAAGCACGGTTACGACCTCAAACAGCTCTACGACAGGCAGTTCCGCCAAGACCGGCCACTGCACTACGGGCAGGTCTATTCGACGCTGAACCGGCTACTGAAGAACGGTCTCGTCGAGGAGAACGGCGTCGAAGCGGGTGGCGGACCGGACCGGAAGCGGTACGCGATCACCGACAGCGGCGTCACCAACGTCGAGGAATGGCTGAAAAGCCCGGAAAACCCCTCGGTGTACCTGCAGAACACGCTGTACACCAAGGTCGTCCTCGCCCTGCTTTCCGGCCGCGGCGCACAGGATCTCCTCGACGCCCAGCGCGGTTCTCACCTGCGTGCCATGCGCGAGCTGACCGCCCGCAAGACCACCGGCGACCTCGCCGACCAGCTCATCTGCGATCACGCGTTGTTCCACCTCGAAGCAGATCTGCGCTGGCTGGAGCTCACGGCCGCCCGCCTCGACGAACTCGCGCGCCAACTGACTCGCTGAACCTGGGGACCACAAAGTGGAAACACCGTTGTTACAAGGGCTCGGCCTGCACAAGGCCTTCGGCCCGAACCAGGCGCTGGCCGGTGCCGGGCTTGAGATCGGCGCCGGCGAGATCGTCGCGGTCATGGGCCCGTCGGGGTCCGGGAAGTCGACGCTTCTGCACTGCCTGTCGGGCATCGTCCGCCCCGAGAAGGGTCAGGTGCTGTTCCGCGGGCGCGCCCTGCCGTCGATGTCCGACAGCGAACGCAGTGCCTTGCGGCGTACCGAATTCGGCTTTGTCTTCCAGTTCGGGCAGCTCGTCCCCGAGCTGACCTGCCTGGAGAACGTCGCGCTGCCGTTGCGGCTCGGCGGGATGAAACGCCGTCCGGCGGAACGGCTCGCCGCGACCTGGCTCGACAGGCTGCAGGTCGCCGACGTCGCGGGCAGCACACCCGGCCGCGTCTCCGGCGGGCAGAGCCAGCGGGTCGCCATGGCCAGGGCGCTGATCACCGAACCGTCGGTGATCTTCGCGGACGAACCGACCGGCGCGCTGGACTCGCTCAGCGGCGAGGGGATGATGCGGCTCCTTTCGGAGACCGCGAAGCAGACCAACGCCGCCGTCGTCCTGGTCACGCACGAACCCCGCGTGGCCGCGTACTCCGACCGCGAGGTCGTCGTGCGCGACGGCCGGACGCGTGAACCGGCGGTGACCCGATGAGCAGCTGGGAAGATCTGACGCTGGGATTCCGGCTGGCCGTCGGGGGCGGCCGGGGTACCGCGGTCCGGCTGGTGCTGGCCACCATCGGGATCGGGCTGGCGGTCGCGGTCCTGCTGCTCGGCGCGTCGGCGGGCAACGCCAACGAAAGCAGGCAGCAGCGGGAGAACGCCTCCCTGGTGAACTTCGACGCCGCGCGCGGTGGCGACCCGTTGCTGTACACGGAGCGGACGGCCGAGTTCCGCGGCGAACCGATCCGGCTCGAATACGTGCACGCGATCGGGCCGAACTCGCCGGTGCCGCCGGGGCTGGACCGCGTGCCGTCACCGGGCGAAGTCGTCGTCTCGCCTCGCCTGAACGAACTCCTCGCCTCGGACGCCGGCGAACTCCTGCGGCCCCGCCTCGCCGGTACGCGGGTCGGGATCGTCAAAACCGAGGCACTGCAGAACCCCCGGGATTTGAGCGCCTACATCGGTGTCGACGCGTCGTTGGCCGGCTACCCGATCTACGGTTTCGGCCACCCGGGACCGGACCGTCCGCTCGCTCCGACCGTGCTCCTGGTACTGCTGATCGGGATCGTCGCCCTGCTCACGCCGGTGTTCATCTTCATCGGCACGACCTCGCGGATCGGCGGCGCCAACCGCGACCGGCGGCTCGCCGCGCTCCGGCTGGCGGGGGCGTCGTCCTGGCAGGTCCGCCGGGTGGCCGCGGGCGAGACCCTGGTGAGCGCGGCGACCGGGCTGCTCGCCGGCGCCGGGCTGTTCCTGCTGTTCCGCAGCCAGGTCGCGAACCTGCAAGTGTTCCGCTTCGGCCTGTTCCCGAGCGACCTGACCCCGTCATGGCCGCTGGTGGTGCTGATCGCGCTCGTCGTCCCGGCGCTGACCGTGGTGACCACGCTGGTCGCGCAACGCCACACGATCATCGAACCGCTCGGCGTGGTCCGCGAGGCCTCCCCGGTCCGGCGGCGGCTGTGGTGGCGGCTGCTGCTAGTCGTCGCGGGCATCGCCCTGCTGATGCCGGGCTACCCGTCCGGCAGCGATCTCGCCAGGAAAATGCTGATGGCGGGGGCCTTGCTCCTGCTGATCGGCATTCCGGCGATGCTCCCCTGGCTACTGGAACGCGTGGTCGCCCGGATCCGTGGTGGCCCACCGGCCTTCCAGCTCGCCATCCGGCGGCTGCAGAGCGACAGCGGAACGCCTTCACGTGTCGTCGCGGGTCTCTGCGTCGTCATCGCGGGAGCGATCGCCCTGCAGTCCCTGCTGGCCGGGCAGGCCGCTTTCTACTCCTGGCTCCCGACGTCGCGCCAGCAGTTTTCGTCCGATCTGATCCAATTCACCGCCGTGGGCGGCAAGGCCGCCGAGGGCGCGGTGCCCGCCGTGCGAGCCGTTCCCGGCGCCGAAGACGTCCGCTCCATCCGCACCCTGCTCGTCAGCGACTCGGGTGTTTACCTGGGCATCGCCGACTGCGCCACGATCACGGCCGTCACCGCGGCGACGTCGTGCGCCGACGGGGATGTCTTCTCCTTCAAGGAAGAACGAGCCCTGTCGCTCCATAAAGGACAGACGGTGACCCTGCTCGACGACGGGAAGCGGGAGCAGCGCTGGACTTACCCCGTGGATCCGCGTCCCGTCGAATTCACGCGCGGGGAAGTCGCCTACTACGCCGGTGCGCAAGTGCTGGCGACCCCCGGCGCGTTGGCAGGCATCGATCTCTCCGAAGCCAGTGCCGCCGGGACCGTGCGGCCGTCGGCGACGGATCCGGACTTCGTGGAACGGGTGCGCAACGCGGTCGCGCCGTTCGGCTGGCGCACCCAGGTGAACACCGTCGACGGGAAGAAGCTGACGGACGAGGCCCGGATGTTCAGCGACGTCCGGGACATCCTCTTCACCGGCGCGCTGTTCATCCTGCTGCTGGCGGGGGTGAGTCTCCTGGTGCTCGCACAGGAACAGGTGCGCGAACGGCGACGGGCCATCGGCGCGCTGTCCGCGGCGGGCGTTCCCGTGCGGGTCGTGATGCGGTCCCTGATCTGGCAGAACGGGATCCCGCTGCTGCTCGGCGTCGGGACCGCGATCGTGACCGGGATCGGCATCGCCGCGATGGCGACCCGCCTGCTGTCCATCTCGCTGGTCATCGACTGGGCGGCGGTGGGCGTGCTCGCCGTCTCCTCGGCCGTGGTGGTGCTGCTGGTGACCGCGTCCACGCTGCCGACCGTACGCTCGGCCGCGCGAGCGGAGAACCTGCGCACCGAGTGAGCCGCGGATCTCGCGTGCTCAGACCCCGCACTCACGTGTGCGAGGTCTGAGCACGCGAGTTCCCCCTTCAAGCACGCGAGATCCCCCTTCAAGCACGCGAGTTCCGCCTTCAAGCACGCGAGTCGCGCCTCCAAGCACGCGAGTCGCGCCTTCAAGCACGCGAGTCGCGCCTTCAAGCACGCGAGTTCCGTCCCTGAGCACACCTTCAGGTACTTACAAGACGGCGCTGACGTCGCGGGCGGCGGCGCGGAGTCCGTCGTGGGCCGCTCGCGTCGACCTCGGGTCGAGGGCGTTGGCTGCCAGGCGGAAGAGAACAGCCCGCAGGAGAAGCTGAGGCCACTGCGGGAGATGCGCCCAGCGTTCGAGGAGATCGATGGTGGCGCCGCCCCAGGCCAGCGCGTCGACCGCGACGATCGCGGCGCCCCATTCACCTGGCCGGTAGTACGGCACGAAATCGACGATGCCGGGTGCCTCGTCGCCGTCGAACAGCACACCGGCGAGAAGCTCACCGTGGACGACCTGATCCGGCAGTTTGACCGGTCTTCGTGAGCCCGCCAGTACCTCGAACCAGCGGCCGCCCTTGTTCTCGTCGAGGGACATGTCCGCTTCGCCCCAGGCGAGTTTGTCGGCCAGTGCCTCGATGTCCGTGCGGCGCCCCAGAAAATCCGGCCGCGGCAGACCCGCCGTCGCGCGGTGCAGTTTGACCGCCGCGTGCACGACGTCGTCGTAACGATGCTCGGGCGTACCGGACACGAACCGGTTCGCCGACCAGCCGCCGACCACCCACCGGCCGTCACTGGACCGGATCGGCTTCGCGACCCGCAGACCGGGCTCGTCGACGGCCTCCAGCGCCCTGGCCGTCCACAGGGTCCGCGACTTGTCCACGACCGGCTTCAGCACGAGATCGCCGTAACGCCAGGCGGTGGTGCCGGGCAACGGCTCCACGTCACCGGTCCGTCCGCCGAACGCCGCGGAGACGTGTTCCGGAGGGCTTTCCAGGGTGGCACGCACGGGTCGGGACGTTACCCCGTCTTCGCCGTCACGAACGAGAAGACGCGCTGGTGACAGCAAGGGACCTTTGCTATCGCCCGGCGGGGGCGATAGCAAAGGTCCCTTGCTACTTTCCGCAGGTCAGCGCGGAGAAACCATCAGTAGGTCGGCAGACTCTGGTCGACCTGCCGCGCCCACGCCAGGACACCGCCACCGAGGTGGGTCGCGTCCTTGAAGCCTGCCTTGTGGAGGGCGGCGAGAGCCTCGGCCGAGCGGGCACCCGACTTGCAGTGCAGCACGATCGGCTTGTCCTGCGGCAGTTCCGACAGCGCCTCGCCCGAGAGGATCTTGTCCTTCGGGATCAGCGTCGCGCCCTTGATGTTCACGATCTCGTACTCGTGCGGCTCGCGGACGTCGATGAGGGCGAAGTTGTCGCCGTTGTCGAACTTGGCCTTGAGCTCCGCCGGAGTGATCGTGTGCCCTGTCGCGGCCGAAGCCGCTTCGTCGGACACGACACCGCAGAACGCTTCGTAGTCGATGAGCTCGGTGATCTGCGGGGTCTCCGGGTCCTTCCGGATCTTGACCTCGCGGTACTTCATCTCGAGCGCGTCGTAGGTGACGAGCCTGCCGAGCAGCGGCTCACCGATGCCGGTGATCAGCTTGATCGCCTCGTTGACCATGATCGAGCCGATCGACGCGCACAGCACACCCAGCACGCCGCCCTCGGCGCACGACGGGACCATGCCGGGCGGCGGCGGCTCGGGGTAGAGGTCGCGGTAGTTGAGGCCCTTGCCGTTCGGCGCGTTCTCCCAGAACACACTCGCCTGGCCCTCGAACCGGTAGATCGAGCCCCACACGTAGGGCTTGCCGGTGAGCACGGCGGCGTCGTTGACCAGGTAGCGCGTGGCGAAGTTGTCGGTGCCGTCGAGGATCAGGTCGTACTGCTCGAACAGCTCGAGCGCGTTCGACGACTCCAGCCGATCGGTGTGCAGGTGCACCTTGACGAACGGGTTGATCTCGGCGATCGACTCCTGCGCCGACGCGGCCTTGAGCTTGCCGATATCGGACTGGCCGTGAATGACCTGGCGGTGCAGATTCGATTCGTCGACCTCGTCGAAGTCGACGATGCCGAGCGTGCCGACACCGGCCGCGGCCAGGTACAGCAGCGCCGGGCTGCCGAGGCCGCCGGCACCGATGACCAGCACCTTGGCGTTCTTCAGCCGCTTCTGCCCGGTCATCCCGACGTCCGGGATGATCAGGTGACGGCTGTACCGGGCCACCTCTTCCTTGGTGAGCTCGGCGGCCGGCTCTACGAGCGGCGGCAGAGTGCCTGACATCGGGTCCTCCATCTCGCGTGGATCGCGGGTCGCATCCCAGTATCCACAACGCCCCCAGGCCGAAGGGTCTTCCCTACGTCCATATTTTGGGACCGTCCACCAGGTGGGACGAGGAGCTGCTAGGGGGTGGGATTCGGCCAGGAACCCGGTTTGCAGACCTTGCCGTCGGCAGGCACCTTGCCGCGGTCACCGCCCGGCAGGTCGTTCAGTTGCGCGACGAAGTTGTTGGAGACGCCGAAGGTCTGCTGCATCATGACCGGCGCGATCCCGCCGTCGGTCGGGCAGCCGACGTGCTTCCCGCCCAGCGCGTGGCCGACTTCGTGGTTGATCGCGTACTGGCGATATCCGGCCATGTCGGCCTGGAACGCCATCGCCCCGCGCACCCAGCGGGCGAGATTGATCACCACGCGCTTGTCGAAGCTCGAGCGGTAGCACGAGGTTTCGTAAGTGATCTGGAACATGCAGACATCCGCGCGGTGCGTCGTGTTCGGTGTGGTGAGGCTCACGCGGAAACTGGGATTCGGGAAGCTCGCGTCGACGCGCTGCAGCGCCTTCTTCCCGTCCCACGTCCAGCCCTGGGGACTGGCCAGGGTTTCCATCACCGTGTTGGCGAAGCCGTCGTCCCCCGCGTAGCTGGCCGAATCGATGCCGTCCTCGACCTCGACCGTGTAGGTGTACAGCTGGCCTGTGCCCACCTTCGGGCTCGTACCCGGTACGACGTGATAGGTGCCCTTACCGGACTCGGTGAAGGCACCGCCCTTGGGCAGGTCGGCGGTCGGGATCTTGAGATCGACCGGTTTGGCCGGATTCTCCGGGAGGGTCTCGCCGCTGCCGTCGACGCCGCCGCCGGTCTCCCCGCCGTCACCACCGGAACTGTCGGACGAGGCAAGGGACTGCCCGTCGGAGGCGATCGGCTCGGCCGGGCCGGTGGCGGTGTTGAACACGACCAGGGCGGTGATCACCACCAGGATCGGCAACGCGTACACCCGCCAGCCGTAGGCCTTCGCGAACCGGCCGACACCGCTGCCGCCCTTGCTTTTGGCGGATTTGGGCCGGGTGCCGCCGGGCTCGTGCGGCTTCCAGGACGCGCTGAGCGGCTGGGCGCTGGTCCGGCGGGAGCCGGGACGGTAGCGATCCTCGTCGAGCCGCTGCGACGGCGGCGGGCTCGGCCGGTACTGGCCGGTGCGCGGTGCGTCGGTGGTCCGGGGCTGCGGACGCGCCGAACGACGGGCGGAAGCGGAGTACTGAGACCGCCGTCCTTCGCCCTGCGCGCCTTGCTTCACCCGATCCACGGGCACCAGGGTGCCATAACCGAACTGTGATGTTGTGAGTGACCGGCGCATCGCGCGGCGTGTCTCCCCCACCCGGATGAGCTACCAGGTGCCCGATTCGACCGATTCCCACATCCCCAAGACGGCCTTCGCTACGACAATCGGGCGTTCCATCTGCGCCACGTGGCCGGTACGGGGGAGAACGAGCAACCGCGCGTGCGGAAGCAGCCGAGCGGTACGTTCGGCGCGCCGGACGGATATCACTCGGTCGTGCTGCCCCCAGACCACGAGTGTCGGCGTGGTGACCGTCGGCGCGACGGCCCACAACGACGCGGGTCCGCGTGCGGACCACGTCCGGAAGATGCCGAACGTGCTGCGGGCGAGGGCGGGCGCGGCCCAGGCGAAGCCCGCGCGGGCGCTGTGCTCCTCCTCCAGCTCGTCCAGCCTGCTCTCGGCGAAGCGGCTCGGGTCGGCGAAGCAGAGCTTGATGACCTGCATCGCGCGCTCGCGCGGGCCGAGCGCGGCCAGCTGACGACGTACCCGAGGGCCGACGAGCGGCAGGTACGCGAACGCCATCCGCGGGTCGGACAGCCGCTTCATACTGAGACGGAGGTCCGGCATCGCGGGCGAGATCAGCGTCAGCGTCTTCACCAGCTCCGGACGCCGGGCCGCGACGAGCAGCGCGACCGCCCCGCCCATCGAGTTGCCGAGCAGGTGCACCGGCCCCGCGTCGAGGCTCTCGATGTGGTTCACGACGACTTCGGCGTGCGCGTCGAGGCTGAAACTGAATGCCGCGGGCGGCTCGGAGTTGCCGAAACCGGGCAAATCGACCGAAGTCCCGCTCGCCTGGGGCGCCAGAAGCGCGGCTAGGTCGGTCCAGTTCGTGGACGAACCGCCGAGTCCGTGGACGTAGATCGCCGTTTCTGACCCGCCCGGAGTCCGGCGGATGTGCAATTTCACCCCGCCGACACCTATTGTTTCCCCGGGCCATGGCGCCGGGGCCGGGTCCAGCGACGGCAGTGACCTGCGCGAGAGCGGCACATGGGTCAGTGGCGGGCGGGTCCCGGCGGCGCGGGAAACTGGAGTAGACACAGCATCAAGGATGCCCGACCCTTGGCGGTCCGGCCGTACCGGCGAGTAATCTCGAGTTCACTTCACGCGGCGGTGACCCCGCCCGCGGAGCCCGTTCGAATGCGCTGACGCGTTCTCGGCGGAGACGAGTGCCTCGAACTGGAGGAAGCATGACCGAAATGGCGCGACTGCAGGCGCGAGGCGTCCGCCTGCCAAGGACGGAACGCCGCGCCCAGCTGCTGGCCGCCGCGCAGCGGGTGTTCGCCGCGAACGGCTACCACGCCGCCGCGATGGACGAGATCGCCGAAGAGGCCGGCGTCAGCAAGCCGGTCCTCTACCAGCACTTCCCCGGCAAGCTCGACCTCTACATCGCGCTGCTGGAAAGCCACGTCGACGAACTGGTGCGGCGGGTCAAGGAAGCGCTCGACTCCACGACGGACAACAAGCAGCGTGTCCCGGCGACGGTCGGCGCGTTCTTCGACTTCGTCAACAACGACGCCGGCGCGTTCCGCATGGTCTTCGAGTCCGACCTTCGCGGCGAGCCCGCGGTGCAGGAGGCAGTGGACCGGGCGACGTCGGCCAGCGTCGACGCGATCACCGACACCATCACCGCCGACGCGGGCCTCGACGAGGACAAGGCACGGCTGCTCGCCGTCGGCCTCGTGGGTCTCTCGCAGGTCAGCGCGCGGTTCTGGCTGGCGCACCACAAGTCGATGAGCAAGGAAGAGGCCGTCGCCCTCACCGCCAACCTCGCCTGGCGGGGCATCGGTGGTGGCTTCCCGCTGCAGCACTGACCCCGGCGATTCGCGGCGATTCGCGGCGATTCGCGCGTGAAGGCCCCCTTCCCTCGACTGATCCGAGGGAAGGGGGCCTTCACGCGCATTCGGCTACGGACGGGCAGCGGGGGGAGCAAGGGACCTTTGCTATCACTTTTATCTGACGCGGGCGCCCCGCAGAATCACCGCGACCGGGTGCTCCAGCTGTGTCAGGTCCGTACGCGGGTCCTCCGCGTAGACGACGGCGTCGGCGGGCGCGCCCGGCACGAGTCCCGGCAGCCCCAAGTACTCGCGCGCGGCCCACGAGCCTGCGGCGAGTGCGTCGTGAGGCCGCAGCCCCGTCCCCGCCAAAGCGCGGATCTCGGCACTGATTCCGCCATGCGGCCGGGAATCCGTACCGGCGAGGATCGTCACCCCGGCCTCGGCGGCCGCGACGACCAGTGCGGGATGCGCCTCCGCGCCGCCGACGAACCATCGTTTCCGCGGGCTGTTCTCGCGTTCGCGCGCTGCCGCCAACGAGGACTGGAACACCGAAAGCGTCGGCGTGAGCGCGGTTCCGCGGGCGGCCATATCCGGCAGGTGACCGGCGTCGAGCCACATCCCGTGCTCGACGGAATCGACGCCCGCGGCCACCGCCGCGTCCCCGCCGGCGGCGTGCTGGGAATGCACCGCGACGCGTCCGCCGACCGCGTGCACCGCCTCGACGACCGCGGTCATGACGTCCGGCGGTACGGCCTCGTCCCCGACCGACCAGTCCGCGATGATCTTGGCCCAGCCGGTGCGCAGCGCCTGCGCCGCGGCGAGAACGGGCAGCTCGGCGTGGGTGGCGCGGCGGCCCCAGCCGTCGAAGAACTGGCCGTGCTGGGCGATCCACGGTCCGGCGTGCACCGCGCGGGGCAGCTCGGGATCGGCGCCGAACCACTCCGGCGGCTCGCCGGGAAGCCCGGGCGACCGGATCATCGTGACCCCCGCGTCGACGTGCCGGTGCAGGTCGGCGCGCAGGATCTCCTCGTCCATCGGGTCACCGGGCGCTTCGGCGCCGGGATGCGTATGGCTGTCGACCAGTCCCGGCAGCAGCCAGCCCTCGGCGACCAGCTCCGCGCCGGGGACCGGATCAGTCGTCCAGCGGTCACCGTCGGCGTAGAGATCGACGTACTCACCATCGGGAAGCGCTCGACCTCGGACTCTGACGATCATCGCGCCCCCTCGTGATAGCAAGGGACCTTTGCTATCACTTTTGGACCGTCCAGCGGCACCGCCGCCGGCGGGCATTCGGGTAGGAATCCCACGACCGCTTTGCCGATCCGCGAGGAGTCGCCCCATGCCCCACATCGCGCTCGACGAGAACCTGCCCGGTATCACCGCGCTGTTCGCCTTTCGGCCGGAAACGGCGGCGCCGCTCGGGCAACTCGCCGAAGTCCTGCTGCGTGGGCCGAGCAGCCTCAGCGTGGGCGAACGCGAACTGATCGCCGCGGTGGTCTCGCGCGGCAACGACTGCACGTTCTGTTCACGCAGTCACGCCGCCGTCGCCGCCGAAGCGCTCGAAGACGGCATGCCGGTCGTCGAAGCGGCATGGAAGGACGTCGACGGCGCGCCCGTTTCAGCGAAGGTGAAGGCGCTCCTGCACGTCGCGCTGGCCGTCCGCGAAAGCGGGAAGTCGGTCGGCGAGGACCTGGTCGACGCTGCCCACACTGAGGGCGCGTCGGACGTCGAGATCCACGACACGGTGCTGATCGCGGCGGCATTCTGCATGTTCAACCGCTACGTCGACGGGCTGGCCACGATCGCACCGGACGACGACGAGGCCTACCAGGCGATGGGCGTCCGGCTCATGGAAACCGGCTACGCCCGCTTCTGACCCCCGGTCGGCCTTTGTAGGTCTCGAGGACCTCGTTCAACGAGCCGCGCATGCGTATCCGGCCCTCGTCCATCCAGAGGGCGGTGGTGCACAGTTCCCTCAGCAGATCATCGGCGTGCGAGGCGAACACCAGTACGCCGGAGCGCTGGGCGAGGTCCACGAGCCGTTCGCGTGCCTTGGCGAGGAACGCCGAGTCGATCGCGCCGAGACCTTCGTCGAGGATGAGGATCTCGGGGTCGATGGTGGTCACCACGCCGAGCGCCAGCCTCACCCGCATGCCTGCGGAGTAAGTGCGCAGGGGCAAGTGCAGGTAGTCGCCGAGTTCGGTGAACTCGGCGATGTCGTCGACCCGCTTCTCCATCTGTTTGCGGCTCATCCCGAGGAACAGTCCCCGGATCAGGATGTTCTCGCGGCCGGAGACTTCCGGATCAAGGCCCACCCCGAGGTCGAAAACCGGCGCGATCCGCCCGGCGACCCGGGTAGTGCCCCGCGTCGGCTCGTAGATGCCGGACAGCAGGCGCAGGAGGGTGGATTTGCCGGCACCGTTGTGCCCGACCAGGCCGACACGGTCCCCCTCGCGCAGCGACAGGGTGATGTCCTGCAGTGCTTCGATGATCGGGACTTTCGCTTCGGTGCCGATCTTTCCGCCGACTTTGCCGAGCACCTGCTTCTTGAGCGACCGCGTCTTGGCGTCGAAGATCGGGAAATCGACGTAGGCGCCCCGCACCTCGATGCTCACCATGGTTCCCCCCTTCGCACAAATGCGAACGGAAGTTATCATTCGCATCTGAGTGTGCCCCGTGCACCCTCACCGAGGGGAGGTAGCGTGCGGCCGGTGAGTCAGCAGTCCGCCGAGAAGGGCTTCCGCCCGCCGCAACAAGCCCGCAGCCGGGCATCCCTCCGGAAAGTGCTGGCCGCCGCCGAACACGTGCTGGCCGATGGGGGCTTCGAGGAGTTCACCCTCGCGGCCGTCGCCGGACAGGCGGGTATGTCGGTGGGTGCGATCTATCGCCGGTTCGACGGCAAGGAACAGCTGTTGTACGCCGTCAAAGACCAGCTGCTCGGGCAACTGGAGACCAGCGTCGCCGAAGCACTCCGCACGTCAGCGCCCGGACTTCGCGAGATCGTCGGCGCCTTCACCGAAGCGCTTGCACGCACCTTCGCGAGCCACGACCGGATCTTCCCGGAGCTGCTCGACGGCCAACGCGCCGACGGGCGCGAACGTGGCCTGGAAGCACTGGCGGCGATCCAGCATGCCTTCGTCGAAGCCGCTCACCCCTGCGCCGGGGAGATCCACCGGCCGGACGGAGCGGCGGCGGTCCGGATGACCGCTCGAACCATCATCGGCTCATGCGTGCACCGTGCCGCCACCGGCCGCTTCTGGTCCGACGGCCTGTCCTGGAGCACCTGGGCGGCCGAGACGACCGAGATGGCGCTCGCCTATCTGGCTTCAGCGGAAGGCGCCTGACCAGCAGAAAGAGAGCAAGGGACCTTTGCTGCTACTTTCTTTTGGAAAGTAGCAGCAAAGGTCCCTTGCTCCTTTTTCAGACCCTCGCGGCGCGGCGGACGAGTGCCGCGATGCGGTCCGAAACCTCTTGGGCCCGTTCCTGCGGGAGCATGTGCCCGGCCCCCGGGTAGCGCACGAATTCGGCGTCCGGCAGCGCGTCGGCGATGACCTTGGCGTGCGGCGGCGGGCAGAGCCGGTCCCGCTCCCCCGACAGCACGGCCACCGGTTTCCCCTGAAGCGCGGCCAGCGTGACCCGGCAGTCGTGCCGCGAGATCGCGTCCTGGAACCCGGCGACGCTCGCCGGATGCGCGCACAGCAACTGCTCCGCGACCGAGTCCACGTCGGCCCGCCGCGGCCGCTGCCCGAAGACGAGCAATCGCGCACCCGGGCGCACCACCGACAGCGGCAACGGCAAGGCGTCCCGGCGGTTTTTCGCGAGCAGCTTCGCGAGCCGTCGTTCGAACCTCGCCGCGCCGCTGCCCGCGATCCCCGGCAAGCCGAGGGTGATCCGGTCCATCTCACCGGACGACGTGGCGACGAACGCGACACCGGCGACGCGCCGGGCCACGAGTTCGGGATGGCGGCGGGACAGCTCCATGATCGTCATCCCGCCCATGGAATGCCCCGCGAGCACGATCGGGCCGTTCGGGACGCGGTCTTCGATCAGCTCGGCGAGGTCGTCGGCGAGCGTCGGGATCGTGGCCGTTCCCGGTTTCGCCGGCGCGGAGCCGCCGTGACCACGCAGGTCGTAGCGCAAGGTACGGACGGAGTCGCCGAGGCGCTCGACCACGCCGTCCCAGGTCCGATGGTCCTGCGTCCAGCCGTGTACCAGCACCAGCGTGAGTTCGGAGTCGGCCGGGCCGCCCGTCTCGACGTGCAGGGCGGTGCCGTCACCGGTGACGAACCGGTGTTCCAGCGACGGATCCCAGGAGACGAAGCCGCGCTGCTTGACGCTCTTCATCGCTTCCCCGGCAGCAGGAAGGACTTGCGCCAGAAGTACATCCCCGGCTTGCCGACCAGACCGGATTCCTGCAGGAACGGCATGATCTTCTCGCCGGCCCAGCGCACGCTCTCCTGCCAATTCGGATTGTTCATCGCGGCTTCGACGCCGTCACGCGGCCGGATTCCGACGGCCTTGTAGACGTGCGGGTTGATGAAGGCCCGCGTCACGAAGTACGAAATGAGCGCGATGATGAACTGCTGGTAGACGATTTCCTTCTTCGACAGCTTCGCCATCCCGCGAGTGACCTCTTCGCGGGCGAAGGTGACGTGACGGGCTTCTTCGAGCACGTGGATCCGGTTGACCATGCGCACCAGCGGCTGGATGTCCGGGTCGTTCATCTGCTCGCGCTGAAGCCGGTCGAGGACCTCTTCGGCAACGAGGATCGCGCCGTAGCGGGCGGGACCGTAGCTGATCGACGGCATCAGCTTCGCGAGGCGCCGCAGCCACGGCACCGGGCCGTACGCCGGGCAGCCGATCCGCGACGCCATCCGCGCGAACATCGTCGAGTGACGGCATTCGTCCGCGATTTCGGTCAGCGCGTACTGCGCGTGCGAGCTGGTCGGGTCTTCGTCGTAGACCTCCTTGAGCAGCATCTGCATCAGGAGGATTTCGAACCACAGCCCGGTGGTGGCGACGCTCGCGACCTCGTGCTTGCCGAGTTCGATGCGCTGCTCTTCAGACAGCGAGTCCCACAGCTTGGTGCCATACAGCGAGGACCGATGGGCGGGAATGTAGCGCTTCCCGTCCACCAGCGGAGCGTTCCAGTCGACGTCGACGTCGGGATCGTAGAACTTGTTGGCGGAGGACTTGAGCAGCCGCTCGGCTGTCTTCTCCCGGTCTGTTTCCTTCAGCGCCCGCGTCATTGCCGACACACCCCTATCTGTAACTCGCGGTAAC
Organism: Amycolatopsis sp. NPDC051071; assembly: GCF_040682875.1. Classification (NCBI taxonomy): domain Bacteria; kingdom Bacillati; phylum Actinomycetota; class Actinomycetes; order Pseudonocardiales; family Pseudonocardiaceae; genus Amycolatopsis; species Amycolatopsis sp. NPDC051071. The sequence continues at coordinate 48,127 of NZ_JBFBBY010000044.1, forward strand.
AGTTACCTCTGGTAGCATGACCGGGGTGATCGAACGTGTCAAGCGTTCCGGAAGGTCTCCAGGTGGTCATGACTCCTGTTCACCACGCCGTCGCGAACGAGTTCCTCCACGACCGATTCAAGCGCCGCGCGGATTTCCAGACCGAGGCGTTGCCAGCCGAACAAGCGGGCGACGCTCGTCACCAGCTCGTCATCGGATACGTGGTACACCTCGTCGATCAGGCTGGATACGGCCAGGCGCAGCTCTTCACGTGGCAGGTACTTGACCTCGCGATGGGTTTCCGGATCCGCACCCGGGACCCGCACGCTCACCAATTGGTTTGACCGCACGCTCAAGAAGCCGTGCCGATCCAGCTTGAAACCGTCCCGGACGACTTCGTTCACCGCGAGCCCGAAGGCTTCCTTGATCCGCGAGCCCGATCGTCCGACACCCCACGCCCGCCGGATGGTCCGGAGCACGCGATCCTGATGCACCGGCCCCTCTCCTCGAACGACTGCCCTGATCAGATCACGAAGGTGGCCGCGCGCTTCGGGTTCGTGCATCTCCCGGTACGACGAAACCGAGCCAAGGGCAACGACTCGATACGGCTCCGTCCACGATGGCGGGGCATCGAAGTCGACTTCCCGGTGTTCGATTTCGAGCGCGGATGGCCCCGGCGTGACCGGCATGCCGCTGTCCATCTCCCCAGATCGTGCTCCCTCGATCGCATTCCGCAGCCGTGCCTCCTGCCCTTGGCGATCCCGGTACCAGGCAGTGCCCCAGATCCGATGTATCCGCCACCCGAGTCCTTCGAGCACGTGCTGCCGCAACCGGTCCCGGTCACGAGCGACCTTGGCCGAGTGGTACATGGCTCCGTCGCATTCCACGCCCAGGACATAGGTACCGTCAGTTCCGCTGTCCCGGACGCCCAGGTCGATCCGGTAACCGGCTACCCCGACCTGAGGAACCACGCCATATCCCCAACCTCGGATGACGCCGAGCACCTCCTCCTCGAAAGGACTCTCCACGTCCCCTTCCGAGTCATCGAGCGACAAAGCCAGCGCGGCCACGCCTCGCCGGGCAAAGTCGAGGTAGCCGCGCAAATGCCGCACCCCCTCCGACGACGAATTGCCGACGAACTGCCCTGGCAGCACCGAGCTGACGATCTCGACTCGCCGCTGAGCCCGCGTAATGGCGACGTTCAGCCTTCGCCAACCGTCTTTTTTGTTCAACGGGCCCATATTGAGAGTGAACTTCCCATTCTCGTCCGGACCATAGCCGATACTGAAAATGATGATGTCACGCTCATCGCCCTGAACGTTTTCCAAGCTCTTGACGAAGAACCCGTGCAACCGGTCGTCTCCGGGCAGCTGGGCTAACTCTGGATACCGGTCCGCCTGAGCTTCGAGCTCACGCTCAATCGCGTCCTGCTGGGTTCCCGAGAACGTGACCACGCCAAGGGTTCGATCCGGATGATGCCGACGATGATGGAGAATACGTTCGATGACCTTCTTGGCCTCCACAGGGTTATCTCGCGCACCGCCCCGCCGATAAACACCGTCCACCTTGAAAAGTTCGACTCCGACATCGGCTGCTTCCTGCGTCGCACCGGGGAAAGTCAGAAGCTTCCCATCATAGAATCGATAGTTGGAATAGGTGATCAACGACTCATGCTGGCTGCGATAATGCCAGCTCAAGGGAAGTGACTTGAGCCCACCGGCCGCCTTGCAAAGATCAAGTAACGACTCGAATTCGTCGGCCTTCTCCTCGTCATAGGAGTCGTCATCCGCCAGATCGGCGGTGGCGAAGAAACTCGACGGCGGAAGCTGCTTCTGGTCGCCTGCAACGACCAGCTGCTCACCCCGGTAGACGCAGTTGATCGCATCCGACGGCCTCACCTGCGACGCCTCGTCGAAGACCACGGCATCGAACCGTAAGCTGGACGGCAGATACTGGGAAACCGCCAGCGGGCTCATCATGAAGCACGGCTTCAGCAACTGCGCCACGGTTCCGGCCTTGCCAAGCAGGTCGCGTATCGGCATATGCCGCCGCTGCTTCTGCGCCTCACGCAGAATTACGGCGGCGACTCCGAGATTCGAATTCGGGCGCCGCCGAGCGCACGCGTTGACCACGGTCGCCGACGCGTGCGCGATCTGAGCACGATCGAGCGCCCCGAACTCTTCGACCAAAGCGTCCCGATCTGCCGCTCGCAGCGCACCAAGCCGTGCGGAGTCCGCTTTCAGCACGTCATCGGCCCATGCTTCGGACAGTGCGCGCTCGACAATGGGCCTGACCTGTTCCGCGTTGACTCGCTGGTCGATACAGAAGGACACCACCGGCTCCAGCCCGGCGTTCACCAACCGTGTCTTCGCGACCGTGTAAGCCGCCCATTCATCCACGTCACGGGACGTATTTGTCAGGTCGTCCAAAAATTCATCGATATATTCGAATTCGTCGTCGTTCAACGATTCAGTGACGATGGCGGCCTGTTCACCAATGAACTCCCCGGCGATCCGGTCGGCGCATTTGGACCACTTCTCCTGTCTGACGCGAAGCTCAGCCGAAGTAAACGATGTGCCCAGAATTGCTTCAGCCAGGCTGTGCCGCACCGAACCGCCGAGCTGCGCCCGGACTCTCTCCGTCCAGGAAAGCGCCTGACGCATCGACTCCCAATCCGTCTCCACGCCTTGGAAACCAGCGCCCAGCAGCTTCCGGTCTTCCGCCGTCCGCGCCTCGATCTGTTCGCGTAGCGAGTGAACCTTGACCACCTGACGTAGCGCCCGGACCGCGAACGGCACCGAAACCGGGCGCCCGGCCGCATCGCCGACCTCATCGACGATCCTTGTCACGATGTCGAGCTGGTCCGCGACCGCCCTCACCCAGTCCAGCAGGTGATCGACAGGAGTTCGCCGCAGCTGTTTGGTCTTGGGCCCAGTCAGCTCTCTCGCTTCGTCCAGCCATCCCTTCGTCGCCGCGGCCAATCGCCCAGCGGCGATGGTGAGGCCCGGATCTGGCGCACCGTCCCTGGCCAACTGACTGACCATCCGCTGCCCGCCGAGCTTCTCCCCGGCCAGCACCACAGCCTGCCGGGCGACTTCGATCGCGTTCGCGATCCGGGTGAAGTCCGCGTCCGCGCGCTGATAATAGTGCGTGCCCAAGGTCGACGCGTGCCTGGCCTCGGCCGTCTCAAGGCGCCCCTCCGCCTCTTTCCAGCCGACAGCGTCGGCAAGCCGGGCCCTGACCTCGGCATCGACCTTGCCGAGAACGGTGCATTCCGCGAGAGCCTGCTTGTCCTCACGGTAAGCGCGCCGCAGCTTGCGCAATCCTCGGTGGACCTTGGCGAACCGGGCGTCCAGCGCGACCAGGTCCAGCGCGAGGGCCTCGTCACGAAAGACTCCCCGCAAGTCCTCCCTGCGCCGGTGGAATTCGCCGTGCAGCTCGCTCAGCGTGTCCGCGGCCTGAGTCAATGCGGCTTGAACAGCGGGGTTGAGCCAGCTGGCCTCCGGCCGGTTCGGGGAGTCCGCGAGGGACCCGAGTTCGGCGAGTTCGGCGGCACGGTCAAGAGTCAACGCGTCCTTCGGCAGCCCCAAAACCTCCGCGACCTTCCTGGCGTCGGTCCCGATGGCGTCGAGTTCCGTGGAACTGGCGCGAAGAAACCGCACTACGCCGCGAAGCTGCTCGACATCGGCATGATCCGCCAGCTCCCAAGGCGGTTTGGACTCGGCCAACGCGGAGATCGCGCCGTCGAGTTCGGCCGACTGATCCGGATCGAGCCGGTCCGCACCCTGGCCGACAAGCGTGGCCAGTGAGGACTTGGCAGCGGAGTAGTCGGCGGTAAGCCGTACCAGCTCGTCCACCCGGACCTTGACCGCTTTGAGATCAGTTCTGCTCAGCCAGCCGGCCGGGATGGCCGGACGATCGTCGATCAAGGCCAGCAGCCCTGCCAGGCGCTGTCCGTCACGAGGACCCGCCGTCCAGCCGAGGCCGAGACTGTCATTGACCGCGGCGACCAGATTCTCGAGATCTCCGAGCGACCGCTGCGCATCGCCAAGCATGCGGACGATCTCACTTTGCCGCGAAGCAGACATCTTCGTGTCCGCCAAGTCCCGCCAGAGAAATCCGTCCCCGCGAATCACCGGCCCCCAGGACCGGCCGAGCGTTGATGCGGTTTCGAGCAATCGGGCGAACTCACCTGGCGAGAGCGACGCGTCAAATCCGGCGGGAACGGGTGCCTGAGGCGCGGTGGACAAGCGCAGGATGGCACCGAGCATCTGATGCAATGAGCGTCCGAGAGGTTTCCGGACTTCGTTCATCGCCTGGGCGTAAGACGACAGCTCCATCCGTCGCCTCTGCAGATCCGCGCGATCGGACGGGGAGAACGACCCGGTGGCGGATGGCCGGAAGGCCATGGCGCGCCCCAACTCCGCTGCCACCGCCTTGCGGTTCGCGTCGTGACTGTGCAGCTTCAGCGCGAAATCGGCAAGGTTCGCCTTGCGCAACCGGTCGTGCACCACGTCCAGCGCCGCCGCCTTCTCACTGACGAACAGCACCGTCTTTCCGGCATTGATCAATTCCGTGATGATATTGGTGATGGTCTGGCTCTTCCCGCTGCCCGGCGGGCCGTCCATGACGAAACTGTGCCCGTCGCGGGCCGCGATCACGCAACGCCGCTGACTCGCGTCCGCGTCCAGTACACTGACGAGGGTTTCCGGTTCGACGTGCTGATCCAGGCGGTCTTCGGGAATAGATGGGAAATCGAAGTCCCCGGCGCTCGGTGCGTCCGGGCCCAGCGCGAGCACCTGGATCATCGGGTTACCCACCAGCAGATCCTCGTTCACCTGCAGGTCGCGGTACATCGCTTCTTTGTGAAAGGTGAAGGTCGTGAGCACCGCACGAGCGGCTACCGACCAACCGCGGCGCCCTTGGACGAGCCGCTCGACATCGCGCATGATCCCGGTGAATCCGGCCTCTTCGAAGTCCTCCACCGTGGGTAGCAAGATTCCGAAGTCGGTTTGAAGTTTGACAGCGAGCGCCGGATTGATGACCGGGTCGTCAGCTGTGCGACGCAGCTTGAAAGTCTCACGGAGATTTTCCCGGGTTATCGTGACGGGGACCAGGATGAGAGGGCCTTCCGCCACGGCGTCATCGTCGTCGGACTCCGTCCAGTTCAGCATTCCCAAGCCCAGATGGAGTACCCAAACGCCCTTGTCGTCAGACTCTTGCTTCGTCTTGCGCTCAAGCAGTTGCAGAGCACGAAGGATCTGCGGGCGCTGCTTGTCCGCGATCATCAGCTCATTCGACTTTGGCCGAGGCTCCGTCTCTCCCTCGGCAGGCATGCAGAAGTCCCAGTGCCCGGAATTGCCGCGATTGAGCTTCTCGAGCAAAGCTTCAGGACCAGGAGCCGTCACCTCGAGCGACGCGGTTTTCGTATGCTTGAAGTAGAGGAGGCGGTTCGTGCGCGACATATTGATCAGCTCGTCACGCTGCTTTTCCAACCAGGCACGCACTCGCTTGTCCATGGAGCCCCTCCGGTCCCGTCGTTCCATACTCGCCCCGACGTGGATGATCGACAACACCCGGAGACGCCCTAACCCACGTCGGAGACAACCGGAGAAGCGTTAACCAAGGTGATCAAAACGTTGCAACTACCTGTTACCGCTAGTAACAGTTACTTCTGGTAGCATGGCCCCGTGACCGAACGTGTCAAGCGCAACAGCAAGCAGTCGAGCAGGCACCCCACGGCGGGTGAGGCCGACACGGGTGATGCCCGCCGCGACCGCTGGCGCAAGCACCGGATCGCCCGCCGCGCGGAGTTCGTCGAAGCCGCCCTCCGAGCGCTCGACGCCCACGGCCCGGACCTCGGCATGGAGGACGTCGCCGCCGAAGCTGGCGTCACGAAACCCGTGCTGTACAGGCACTTCGACGACAAGGCCGACCTGTACGTCGCCCTCGGGCAGCGCGGCACGGAGATCCTCTTCCAGCGGCTGATCCCGGCCATCAACTCCGAGCTCGCCCCGGTCCCCCGGATCCGGATGGCGCTCGACGCGTTCTTCAGCGTCATCGAGGAGCACCCCAACCTCTACCGCTTGCTCGCGCGCGGCGGCCTGCAGGAGAAGGTGCTCGTCAAATCCGACGTCGTAGCCGAGGACAAGGAACTCATCGCGACCGCGCTGACCGCGCTGCTCGGCGACTACATGCGGATGTTCAACATGGACTCCGGCGCCGCTGAACCGTGGGCGCACGGGATCGTCGGGATGGTGCAGAGCACCGGCGAATGGTGGCTGGACCGGCGCTCGATGGGCCGCGACAGCGTCGTCGAATACCTGACGCAGATCATCTGGGCCGCGATAGACGGCCTCTCGCGACAGCAGGGCATCGTCATCGACCCGAACCTGCCGCTCGAAGAGAACAAGGTCGTCCAGATGCGGCAAGAGCAGGAGGCACAATGAGCGAGCACGACGAAGACGGCTACTCCGGCGAAGCGGTCCTCGTGATCGACGGGGCGGAGATCGCCGCTACCGTCGAACTTCGAGGCTACTTCCAGCCGATCGACGGCTACTACCGCTGGTACGGCCGCGTCGCCACCAACGAGCAGGTGTCCACGGCCGCCGACGGCAAGAAGAAGGCCGTCGAGATCCGCGCGGGTGAGTACAGCGCGAAGGGCGAACTCTCCGATCCGGACCCGTGGGACCGCTACCGCATCATGGGCACCAGCACGCCGCCGTTCCACGTGCCCACGTCGCTGGAAGAGCTGAACGAACTGAACGCCTGACCTCACGCCTGACCTCACGGCAAGTACATGAAGGCCCCCTTCCTTGCGCTAGGCGCAAG